>JACZTW010000052.1 GCA_022573485.1 Planctomycetota bacterium | reverse complement strand
CGGACCCTCGCCACAGCCCGACGCCTCCGGCGTTCCAATTCCTCTACGCTTCCATGCGGTCTCATACAACGAGAAATCGGTCACAAGCCGTCAACTTCTTTAACTATACCGGTATCAATAGCCCCATACATATATGACCTGACGCATGGCGACGTCAACCGAGCGTATTTCATCGACGAGATTGGTGCGTCTGTTCATCCGCAACTGCTCCAGGCCCTCATTCGCCATTTCAATTGCGATGCTCCGCAGGAATCCGTGCGTGGCCAGCTTATTTTCGCGACCCACGAGACCGCCCTGCTTGATGCTGAGGCCAAGGACGCTGTTCTCCGGCGCGATCAAGTCTACCTGACTGAAAAGGACTCAAGTGGAGCGAGTCGTCTTTACTCTGTCGCGGAGTTCAAGGAGCGGAACAACCTCAACCTCCGAAGACGGTATCTTCAAGGTCGGTACGGTGCGCTGCCGGCACTTGGGCAGTTCGGAGATTGATTCGTGGCGCGACCAGATCGTAATCGCAGCAGGCAATCTGATCGCTTTGGACTTCGGCGCCGCCCATCCGAGGTCCGGTTCCCCGCTCCCAGTTGTGGTTGTCGTGTGTGACGACAGCAGAACTGCGCCCGCATACTTCGACCTGCTCAAGCGCGCAGTGAAGCAGCATGTCACCTTGAACATCCCTCGGGTGGGATGCCAAGGGGGCTCGCCGGCGACCGTCTTGGATCGGGCGATTGCTGAACACGAGAAGTTGAGAGATGATGGCGGCGATCGAGATGCTGTCTGGGCTCTGATCGACATGGAACGAGACCCAGCCTGTCAAAGAAGGGCGGTGGATGCGAAGAAAAAGGGAGAGCAGCGCGGGATCAAAGTTGCCCTGTCCGATCCTTGCTACGAGGTCTGGACTCTCTTGCACCTTGAAGATACGGGGCGCCAGTTCAACGACTGCGGCCAGGTGCTGGACCGTGTGAAGCAGCTTTGGCAACAACAGTTTGGGCAACAGTTTGACCAAAAGGCACAGGCTGATTATTCAAAGATCGTCCCTCTTCGCCATGAAGCAGCCGCACGTGCGAAGCGGCACTACGAAGCTGAGGATCAATCCCGCACAGAAGTTTACAAGATCATCGAGTGCATTGAACCGGAGGGGAACAGGGGGCAGGCAGAGAGGGGCGGCGCATCAGATTTGAGCGTTTGATGGAAGGTGACGTCCTGCTAGAATGCAGTGTGTTTTGGCGATGCGGTTATCAGGCACATGGGCTAGGAGCTGTCAGCGATCAGCGTCCAGCTTTCAGTTTGCTGCTCGGAGGCGGCGATGGTTATTGATTCTGGGATACAGACACACCGCGATCAAATCCTGCGTATCGCGGAGCAATACGGCGCACGCAACGTGCGCATATTCGGCTCGGTGGCCAGAGGCGAGGCTCAGCCCGACAGCGATCTGGACCTCTTGGTCGATCTCGATCCCGGCAGGAGCTTGCTCGATCACATCGCACTCATTCAGGATTTGGAGGACTTGCTGTGCCGAAAGGTCGACGTCGTCGAGTCCCAGGCCCTGCATTCACGCATCCGAAATCGTGTTCTGGCGGAGGCCGTTCCGCTGTGAAGGACGTCAATCTATACTTGATTCAAATCCTTGAGTGCATTGATCGCATCAAGGCGTACACGGCGCCAGGCCGTGAAGCGTTTGCAGGCTCAACGATGATTCAGGATGCCGTGATCCGCAACTTCGAGATCATCGGTGAAGCTGCGAAGCAGGTCCCCGACGATTTGCGCGAGCGCTACCCGAACGTTCCGTGGCGCCGGATCGCCGGTTTCCGAGATATTCTGATCCACGCCTATGATCGTATTCGCGTTGACGAAGTGTGGGTCATCGTCGAAGGCCAACTCGCAGTATTGGAAAGCGACTTGCGAAGGATCCTCAAGGAAACAGGCCAGAGCTAGGCGGCGCCGGTCAGGGGCCGGGTTCGTGACAACGAGCGGCCGTGGGCTTGCAGGCTAGGGAGCGATTGACACTACGGGCTGAGGCTCTGCTCCCATCCGGGCCGTTTGTGTCGAAATATTCGGCTGGCGGGGGCGAATTGCCCTGTGAAGCTCATCGTATCTGATGTGTCACAACACGAGAACTTGCTCTCAGACCTCGTATCAGGAGAAACTAACATAATGTCCACAGCCAACTCCTCTTCAAACCATGTTTCCTGCCGCAGGCGTGCCACTGGGAGCTTGTCTGTTGGTGCGTGTATTGCGGTCGGTGTGCTTTGCGTCGTCGTGTCCGGTTGCGGGACGCCGTTTCAGGCGCGCGAGCAAATCTCGCTGACGGCGCCATTGCCGGCGCAAAGGCTGCTGGTGCGGACCGATTTCGGCGACATCACGGTGCGCAGCGATGCGAACGCGACCGAGATTCGCGCCGAGGCCACGCTGATCGGCAAAGGAGCGACACCTGCTGAGGCGAAAAAGGCGCTCCGCGAGATAAAGGCGACCCTCGCCGCGGACGAGAGTAGCTCGGGCATCGTGCGCGCCGAAGCGGAGCATCCCGACGGCGGGCTGATCCGTGCCTACGAGGTCCGCTGGCACGTAATCGCTCCGCCGAACATCTTCGTGGACGCCCGCACGTCGTTTGGCGATGTTGACGTCGGCCGATTCGAACGAGGCCTGACGATCAAAACTGCGTTCGGTGATATCGAAGCCGACGCCGCCGGCCCGATCGACTTGAAATCGAACTTCGGCGACGTCGAGCTGTACATTCGGGCGGGCGACATTGGCGACGTGAAGGCCGTTACCGAGTTCGGCGACGTGGACGTGCGCCTGCCGATGAACCGCGCCGGCCGCCTCGTGGCCGACACTGATTTCGGTTCCGTCGATGCCCACTTGGAAGGCATGACCATGCGCCTGTTTCGCTGGCGCAGCCACCACTTCGACGCCCAGTTAAACGGATCGGACACACCGCTCATCGACCTGGTCACCGAGTTCGGAAATGTCGGCATCCGCGCCTACAAGGTGGAGTGATCGCCGAGGTACGTGGGCGGATGGTCGCCGCGAGTTGGAACCTTCTCAACCAACTCCCCGACGACTTGGCGCTTGAGGTCGCGGGTGAGAACGTCCAACAAGTCTGCCGCCTCGATTGAGGACCGTCACCGCTGCCGGCATTCGTGCATGCCGGATAGGCAAGAGCCCGCTCCGGCGATACAATGCCAAGTTGATCGATGGTTCGTCTCATCGATGTTCAAGTTCTCTCATGAGGCGTGAGATGTCCAGGCGAGTGTCCTCTTTTTGCCACCAGCTTTAGCTGGTGGATAGAGGGCCAACCGCTCACTGTTGAGCCGGCTTCAGCCGGGCTTTTGAACTCTTCGAGAAGCCCGGCTGAAGCCGGCTCTAAAAACAAACTTCTTGACCGTTGACCACCGACTGAAGTCGGTGGCAAACAAGACCGAATCGACGTGATCACGACGGTTTCACAAGGAATCTTCTTCTCCTTAGGAATCATCAGAATGAACAGAATACTCTGTACGCTGTGCCTGCTGCTTCTCTCGGTTGCCTGTACGACGGTCTCCCGTTCCGGCGGCGGTGTCGAGCAAGTGGCTGGTTGGTCCGCGCCGCCGCTCGATCGGGCGGTGTCGGTGCGTCATGGGCGGACCGGCGAGGCTCTGTCCTTTGACGCTTTCCTGGATGCGCTCGCCAGGGCGGATGTGGTGTTCCTCGGCGAGACGCACATCGACGAAACGACACATCGCGTCGAGCTGGCCGTGTACGAAGGCCTGCTCGCCCGTAGGAAAGGTAAGGTCGTTCTGGCGATGGAGATGTTTGAGCGGGACGTGCAGCCGGCGCTCGACGACTATCTCGCCGGCCGAATCGATGAAACAGCGTTCCTTGATAAAGCCCGTCCCTGGAGCAACTACCGCACGGGGTATCGACCATTGATCGAGAAAGCCCGTTCGTCGGGAAGTCCGGTCGTGGCCTCCAATTTCCCCAGGCCTCTGCGCCGGCGGGTAGGCATGGAAGGCCCGGAAGTGCTCGACACTCTCGAAGGTGATGCCAAGCGCGAGGCCCCGGCGGAGCTTTTCCCGAATACGCCAGCCTACTGGCGGCGGGTCGATAACGCGGTCCGCAGCCATCGGGCGATGATGGGCGACATCAGCGGCGACGACCAAAGACTCTATTCAACCCAATCCCTGTGGGATAATTCTATGGGCGAAGCATGTGCCCTCGCGCTCGACGAGCACGCCGGCCACTCCGTGCTGCACGTCAACGGCGGGTTCCACAGCGCCTATTGGGACGGCACCGTCCGCCAACTCCTGCTGCGCAGGCCGCGGACGCGTGTGATTACAGTGGCGATCAGCCCCGTGATGAACCCCGATGTCGCCGAAGTCGCGAGCGTGCCGACCGCCGACTACGTCGTCTTCGCCGAGGCCAGAGCGACCGATCTCAACGATGGAACTTGGTCCGTCTATGTGCCGCGCGAGCAAGAGTATCGCTTTCATCTGCCGGATGGGGCCAACGACGACAAGCCCGTGCCGCTTTTGATCTGGCTCTCTGGCGACGGCTTCACCGCGCCGGACGGGATGGATCTCTGGAAGGATCGCCTCGGCGGTGACGTGGCCATCGCCGTTCTTGAACCGCCATACCCCGGAATCCAGCCGGATCTCAGCAAGGGCGGGCGCTGGTATTGGCCGGACACTTTTTCATCAGACATCGCTGCGCTCGTAGAGACTGTGGAGCGCACGTGGGGATATCTTTTGAGACACTACCCGATCGATCCGAGCCGCGTCTGCCTGGCCGGCGAGGGAACCGGCGCCACGGTCGTCGCCGCCGTCGGGCTGCTCACCGACCGCATGGCCATCGACGCGGTCGCGTTGAATCCCCGCCAATATGCCAAGATCAAGGATTTCCCGCTGCCGCTGCCCGAGTTTCGGGGTGACGATACGCCGCCGGAGAAAACTCTGCGCGTGGTGATGGCAGATGGCGATAACGCATGGTGGACCGAAGAACTCGGCGAGTATGTGGACATCGGATTGGACGCCGCACTGGTCGCCGCCGCCGACGATGCCTGGATGACCGAACGGCACGATGAAAACGCGCTGCGGGCGGCTTTGGGTATCGAAGCCCGCCCCGCGCCTGAGGCAACGGAGCGCCGATACATCCTCATCGAGCAAGATTCGCCGCGCGCCCGGCATTGGGCGCGCTTACGAGCGCTGCGTGCCGCAGCCGACGGCGGCGGACCCGTGGCCGTGCTGAACGCCGCGCCGGACGATGAAACCGCCGGTCGCATTACTACCGAGATACTGGCAGAGTCTTTCGCTGCCAAGGGCGCGCTGCCCAAGTGCCCCGGCCCATTCGGCGGCACCACGGTGGTCGTGATGCCGGAGGGCACATCAGCGGAGCAAACCGAAGCCTGGCTCGCTTTTGAGGAAGACGATCCGATCACCAAGCACAGCCGATTCCATCGCTTGCGTATCGCAACCGGCGCCGACGACCGCACGTTGCCGGCGGTGCTGCAGAAGCTCAATTCCGAGAACCGCCAAAACGTCCTGATCGTGCCCGCCACGTTTTGTGCCGACGCCACGACGATGCGCGCCCTCCAGCGCAGCGTCCGCACCTTCGAAGACCCAATGACCCTCCACTGGCTCCCCGGCCTCGGCGGCCGCAAAGCCCCGTGATCGGTCGCTTGCGAACATCCCCTGTTACGGCCGCCAAGCCATGGGCCACGACCGCCTGACAGTTGGTCCTCAGTCTTGCGGCAGGATCTGCAGTTCCTTGAGCGCGTTGTAGGCGGCTTGTTGTTCGGCTTCTTTCTTGCTGTTGCCCCAGGCGCTGGGGTAGCGCTTGTCGAAGACCGTGACGCAGATCTCGAAGCACTTGCTGTGGTCCGGGCCTTTTTCGTCGAGTACGGCATAGTGCGGAATGGCGCCCGAATGTTTCTGGGCATGTTGCTGTAAATGGGACTTGTAATTCTGCTGATTCTCGGACTCGGCTGCGGCGGTGATGTGTGCGCTCATGTCCCGCAAGACGAACTTCCTGGCTTCTTCCAGTCCGCCGTCGAGATAAATGGCGCCGATGAGCGATTCGTAGACCGCCGACAGCAACGAATTGGGCAGTTCGTTGCTCTCGCCGATGCCCTTGCCCAGCAGCAAGCACTCGTCAAGCCCCTGTTCTCGGGCGATGGTCTCGCAGGTCCGGCGGGAAACGACGGCGGACTTGATCTTGGTCATCTCGCCCTCGAGTTGGTCGCTGAAGCGTCGATAGAGTTCCTCGCAGACAATCATGCCCAGCACGGCATCGCCGAAGAACTCGAGCCGCTCATTACTCTGCAAGCGAGTGTCCGCCAGCGACGCATGGGTCAGGGCCTGTTCGAGGAGTTGGCGGTCTTTGAATTGATAACCGATGGCTTTTTCAGCCTGATTCAGGGCGCGAGTTGTCGGCACAGCAGCAGCCTTTGGCTGGTCGATCGGAAAGTCCGCCGGGGTCGCAACCAGCGACGCGGCGGAGTTACCGATGGGCCTGCATGGGTTCAGGGTCTCCACACGTATTATCGTCCAGAAAGGGGCTGGAATTCAAGCCCCCGAGTCAATTGGAGGGCCTTGTAATTACTCGGACGGGCGGCTAATATACGGCACTCGCTTTTTCTGTGAATTGTCTGGATGGCCACGTGCCGAGGAATGAGATAGACCGATGCATTATCCCCGCCGAATCAGCAAGATTAAACGCAAGCGTACGCTTGGCTTTCGCGCCCGTATGAAGACGGTGGGTGGCCGGGCGATCTTGCGTCGCCGTCGCCGGCGTGGCCGGCACAAGATCACCGTGACTTAGTTGAGTTGTCGGCCTGCTTGGCGCGCCGTGCATCCCCTGATGGCTGGCCGGGCGCTTGCGCTTCCGGCTCTGATAGTTGACCGGGCGCTTGCGCTTCCGGCTCTGATGGTTGCGGTTGATTCACTTCGGAGTTCGTTTTCTGGATAACACAACTTGCCCGGTGCGATCGTGTTGTTGGCCGGCGAGCCATTTTGTCGCCGGTCCAATTGTCTCCGCCGCTGCGCGCTGATCGGCGGACATCCGCCGCTGTACCGTGGCACGCGAAAGGCCGGCGTCCGCTCGGGCCAGCTCGAATGCCTGTCGGCGTAGTTCGTACAGCGCATCGCGCTCTAGTTCATCGACATCGAGGGGCGAAAACAAGTAATAGCGCAGCAGCACTTCATCGGCTGCGGCGCTTTGCCAAATCTCGATGATCCGCCCTTCCTGAGGATAGTCAATAATCGCACCGGTCTCGATTTCCAGATAGCCGTCGCGATTGAACACGCGATGACGGTGAAAATGCCCGACCAAGTGCAACACCACGTTCGGGTGACTCGACAGCAGCGTGCGCAGTTGCATGGGCGTGGTTTCCGTGCCGGACTGCACGAGGTCGGCGCTGGGATGGTGGCTGGCGACGATAACCCATTCGTCGGCCTCCTCGGCGCGTTGCAATTCAGCCGCCAGGAACTCGAACTGCTCGGCGGACAATGTGCCGTTGTGGTGCGGCAGCATGGGCGCGACCGAGCGAGGCCGGGCAGTGTCCAGCACGATGAGGCGCAGGCCATCGACAGGCGAGACGCTGTACCAGCTTTGTTCGCTTTGTGCATCAACAAAACCGTGCCCGGGCGGATCGGTGAGCGTATCGAAGTGGACGGCGATGGTCTCAGCCGTGCTCAAATATCGCCGCTGGGGGTTCGGCTCGACGAATTGCGGCAGGTTGAGCAGCGCCAGCGGCCCCGGATGTGCGGGTGAGATCGGCCCATTGGCCTGATCGGCCTCTGGATTGAGAAAGACTGGGTAGAACAGCACGAATTGATACACAAAGGGCAATGGAGCGAGCCGAGCGGCGTCGGCGTATTCGAGTATCGGGAACACGCCGATTGCGAAACGGTCGTGATTGCCGATCACCGCATACCACGGGATCGAGGGCAGTGGGCCGTGGAGGCCTTCGCGATACAGGCCTGCCGGCGTGAACGGCGCGTGTGGATCGAGTTCGGGCGCCGGGACGTCGCCGGGCGCGCGGTCGTCCGGCCCGGTCAGAGGGTCGATGGGCAGGCCGTCGAATGCGTCCACGAACCACCGCCACTCGTTGGCTTGATTGTTATCCGTGGCGTCGCCGGTATGAACGACGAAATCCAGCGTGCCGCTGCGCTCGTGTTCGCGGTTGATGGCCCGGATCATGCCGTCCAGCAGTTGTGTCGAGTAGGCCTCGTGAGGGCGCCACGCGGCGGTGACCAAGTCGTCGGCCTGCGGCACCCGCGCCGGTGACTGCTCGTCGATAATCTGCGCGTCCGAGATGTGCGCGAAGCGCGCGAGCAATTCAAACCCGGCAGGCACATCGTCCAATTGCTCGTCGGGTAAACTGGGCGATGGCTGGCGCTGTGCGCAGGCGCTCAATCCGAAAATCGCGATCATGGCTACCGCGATCAGCAGGCTTGATACGGATGTCTCGCGTTGATTTGGCCACAAAGACACGAAGACACGAAGAATTGGAAATGGAGAATGGAAAATGGAGAATGGGAAAAGGAGAGGCAACTCCCGTCCTTCTTTCTCCATTTTCCATTTTCCATTTTGCATTTCTTTCCTTCGTGTCTTGGTGTCTTGGTGGCCTGATTCTGCCTCATTCCTTGGCGGTGCTTTCTCGGTCCATCAGACGCAGCGTGCGCAGCAAATCGCGCTGTTCGACCAGGCCGACGATGTGTCGGCTGTCTTGGCCTTCGACGACCGTTAGGACAGCGACGTGGTGGCTGGTGAACACTTCCAGCAGATCGGACAGCGGCATATCCATCGGTACGACGGCGGACTCGGGGTCGGCGATGTCCAGCGCGGTGACCAGGTCGGCCATGGCGGGGTCGTAGATCAAGTCGTGCAGATCGGTGAAGTGGACCATGCCGAACAGTGTGCCATCGTCCTGAACAACCGGGAAGTGGCTAAAGCGAGAACGTTCGACAAAATGCAGCACTTCGTCAAACGTAGCCGACGTTGGAATCAACTCGATATTCGTGCGCATGATGTGCTGGACGGTGAGGTCGGTGGCTTGGTCGGGTCCGGACCGGGCAGGGCGGCCCAGGAGCGTGCCCAGGCTGCGCAGGATGACGGCGGTGACCGAGACGCCTTCTCCGGCGGCGCCTTCGCGTCGGAGCAGGGTCGAGGCCTTCACTTCGCCGGCGCGGACCACGCGGCGTTTGACCAGCAGCGGACCGACCAACTCAAACGCGACGATGCTGCCCATCACGACCGTTGCAAACTGCCCGCCCAATTCGCTATCCCAATTTTGCTGCACAAAGCTCGCCAGCCCGATGACCACGGCTGCTTGGCAGAGGAGGCCCGCGCCGAGCTGCCCTTCGGTCCTCTGCGGGCCTCCGGCGAGGCGCACGCCGATGTTGCAGCCGATGACCTTACCCGCCGTACGGCAAACCACGTAGGCGAGCCCGATCCAGCCCATCCGCGCCAAGTCGCCGACGTGCAACGCATAACCGGCCAATACAAAGAAGCAGGCGAACAGGGGCGCTCCGAGTGTGCGTAGCGCGGCATCGAGTTTCTGTGCGTCGCGGGCCAGGTTCGCGAAGATGCCGCCGATGACCAGCGCCGTCAGCAGAGAATTGTAGGACATGCCCACATGGTTCAGCAGCAGGATTTCGCCCGCGCCGAGCGAAACAAAAACTGCCAGAAAGACCAGCAACATTTCGGCGATGGGCAGCCGGGAGTGGACGATGCTGAGCAGCGTTCCGCCGAGGATGCCGAGCGCGATGCTGCCCAGGGTCGTCGCCGCCAGTGACGACCACATGTGTCGGGCGAGGTCGGCGGTCGTCTCGATGGCGCCGAACGAAGCCAATACCAGAAACGTGGTATAGAACAAGACGATACACACGATGTTGTTGATGCCGGTCAGGCCCAGCGTTGTCTCCGTGATTGGGCCTTTAGCTTGATACTCTTGAAGCACGAACAGCGTGGCTGCGGGTGCCGTGGCCAGGGCAGCGATGGCCAGGAGCAGGGCAAAGATGAAGTTCGTGCCCGCGCCGTACTGCGGCTGCATCACCTCCGCCCCGATCCAGCAGCCGGTGCAAACCAAAAGGAAGGTGGCGCCGATCTCAAAACCGCTGATCCGCAGCACGCGCGCTCCCGAGGCGCGCATGCGAGAACGCTCGAACACGCCGCCGATCATAAAGAGAATCAAGCCGAGGGCGACTTGCTTGATGGTCTCGGCAAGATCGGTTGCTTCATCGAGCGAGCGGCGCGAGATCATCCCGGTTTCTGGGTCACAGAGCCACGCCAGAACAGTTTGCAGGATCACCCCAGCCAGCAGGAATCCGATCACCCGGGGAATATGGAAGAAGTGAGCGGCGTGACCGCCGACGATCGCAGCCAACAGCACCAGCCCCAAAAACAGAGCCGGACTGATGACCAATTCCGTCGAGAGCGTTGAACTGGATGTCTCAGAATCCAAACAGTAGCCCTCAGTCGCGGACCGATGTACGTGTTTCGCGTGGCGCCAAGTCAACCCTTGAGCCGGGCCCTTCAGGGTCCGGACCTTCCGCCCGCCGGAGTGGGCAACGACAGCGGTCCGCAGCCTGAAGGCTGCGGCTCAATGGGGAGACGCTGGATACATGCAACCGATCGGTTCGCTTCGGCGAATCGAGTGATCGTCTCCGACAGCCCACGTGCAGTATATCGCAGTGACGTTGTGTCGCCACCCCCAGTGTCGGCTATCCGATAATCGTGCGCCGGCGTTGCAGGTAGTCCCAAACAACGAAGCGATCGAGGTCCTGCCCGCCGACATAGAACACTCTGCCGGAGGCCTGTTCCGCGAGCTTGTTGGCAAACTGCACGTCTTCTTCGGTCTGCGACCAGCTCGAGAGCAGGAAGATGTTGATGGTGATGTTCTGCTCGCGGCAGCGCATTGCTTCTCGAATTGTCTGTCGTTCCGTTCGAGGATCCGGCGGGTAGAGCATGTAAAGCCAATGGCCTTCGAAGTGGGCGGTGGGCATGCCGTCGGTGATCAAAATAATCTGGCGGTTGGGCGTATCTTGTACTTGCAGGAGCTGCCGGGCGAGTGCCAGGCCTTGCTGGATGTTGGTGAAGTGCGGATGAATACTGTATTCCGTCATGTTCGCGTCGCTCATGTCAGCCTTGAGCCGCACGACGGGATCGTGAATCGTGACTGGTTTGGGCAGTAGTGCGGGTACCGCTGAGATGTGTTGCCGTTTGGGGAGCGTGGCGATCTCGACGAAATCCACGAAGTCGCCGGGATATTCGGTCCGGATCAGCCCGTGCAGGGCGAGGGCCATACGCTTGACGTTGATGTATTGCCCGTCCCAGCGCATCGAGCCGCTCATGTCCATGCACACCACGGTGGCGCATTTGGGGTTGTTGCGCGTGAGGTGGATTTCGATGTCTTCGGGTTTCATGCGGATCGGCAAGCCCGGGCCTGTGCGGACCATGGCGTTGACCATCGACGCTCCGACGTCCATGTTGGCCAGCGAGTCGCCGAATTCGTAGGTCTTGGTGCGTTGCATCTCGACCGCGCCGTCGCCGTCAATCGTGACGTTGTGCCGCCCGCTCTTGCCGGCTTGCAAGTCCGCGAAGATGCGGTCCAGCAGTTTGGACTGGAAGATCTTGAAGGCCTTGGGCGTGAGTGAATATTGCCCGCCTTTCTTTCGCAAACCCTGCTCCGCCGCCATTTGTTCGAGGAGCTGCTCGACGTGATCTTGCAGGCCCGCGAGGTTTTCCATTTCCTGCTCGTCTGCGAAGCGGGCCAGCGCTTCGAGGTCCACGAGATAGATCTTGGCGTCCTTGGCAGCCTGCTTGAGTTGCTCGATCAATCGATCGATGGCCTCCAGTTCTTCTTTGATCTTCAGCGCTTCCTCGACGGACATCGGCCGTTTGCCGGTGAATGCATATTTGGCGGCGAGTTCTTCGATTTGATACTTGTTGCCGAGGTGGTGGTTGATTTGCACGAGGCTGCGGGCGAACGAATTGCGCTGATCGACGCGATACCACAGCCGCTCCAGATCGGCGATTTGTTCTTCGCGCACAGCCCGGTCGAATCGCTTGCGCAGCTCCTGCGGCGGACGGGCGCTGTGCGCCGCCTCGCGAAAAGCGCCGGCGGCCAAGTGCTGCACGCTGTCGGTCTCATAGGTTGCGAGTATCTTTTGCTTGCGCTGTTCCAGCATGGCGATGAGCGCCGCGATGCTCGGCCCGAAGCCGGTAATCTGCGACGGATCGATCTCGATCGCTTCGGCCAACTGCTCCTCGGTCAAGTAATCGAGCGTGCCGTAGGCCATCAAGTGCTCGAACGCAGGCGAGACCATATCCGGCGGCTGGGTGGCCGGCATTGGATAGCGCTGCGGATCGTATCCAAGATAGGTATGGACGATCCCGCCGAGATGACTCTTGTTTTCTCGCACGATGATTCCTACTCCAAGGAGCCGCAGGCTTTAGCCTGCGCGAACGTTCGAGAGATGAGGCGTTCTCACCGTTCGTTGATCATGCTCCGGTTCACGATCCCTCAGATTTCCTGCACGTTCGTGATCAGGTCGTGTACGACACCGAACCATGTCGTGTGCTGCGCGAGATCAATTCGTGGGCATGGAGGCCGGCGAGTACGAACTCGACGCATGAGGCCCGCATGGCGGGATCGTCTGACGGGTTGATCTCGAAGGCTTTCTCCCACGCCGGCGGGACGCGCTGCAAGCGATCCGCATAAGCCGACGACGGCAACATGTCGCCGACCTCGATCTTCACGCCCTTGCCGAAAATCTCGCCGATCTCCTCGAGGCCATGCTTGTCAGCATACTCGTCGAAGACTTTCCGGACCGCTTCAACCTGCACGCTGTCGATGATCTGCTGTTCGGTCATTTGGTGGCTGCTCATCAGGTCGAGTTCGAGCTTCCCCATGGACGACGAGGCGAGGTGGCCCAGGTCGCTGATCCGCGGAATGGCGCGGGACTCGCTCAGAACAACGACTCTTCGGCGAGCGCTGGCAATCATGGTGCGGTAGTTGGCGATTGAGAACCGTGCACTAACGCCGGACTGCGCATCAATGTAGTCGGACTTGCGGGCTTCGATGGTGATCTGCTCGCAAATTTCCTTCATGAACAACGGCACGTGCACCGGGTATTCGCCGTCCAAACAGATGCCGGCTTCCTGCTCCATGATCTCGATACCGAGCTCGCGCTGCTGCGGGTAGTGAGTACGAACGATCGAGCCAATGCGGTCCTTGAGTTGTGGGATGACCTTCCCGCTTCTGTTGTAGGTGGCCGGGTTGGCCGAAAACAGAATGACCACGTCCAGGTCGAAGCGGATCGGATAGCCGCGAATCTGAACGTCTCGCTCTTCCAGAATGTTGAACAGTCCGACCTGCACCAGCTCGTCGAGTTCCGGCAATTCGTTGAGCGCGAAAATGCCGCGGTTCATGCGCGGGATCAACCCGAAGTGCAGGGAGCCTTCGGCGCTCATGCTCGTACCGCCGGCGAGCTTGGCAGGGTCGATCTCGCCGATGAGGTCGGCAAACTTGGTTCCCGGTGCCAGGCGCTCGGCATACCTCTGCTCGCGAGGCCACCATGAGATCGGCGCGTTGTCGCCATTGGACTCGACGATCCCGCGCCCTTTTGTCGTGATCGGGTTGAGCGGGTCGTCATGCAGTTCGGTCCCGGCGATGTAGGGCACTTCCGGATCCAGCAAGTCGACCAGTGCGCGCATCAGCCGGCTCTTGGCCTGGCCTTTCTCACCCATGAACAGTAGGTCGTGTTTGGCCAGGATGGCGATGATGATCTCCGGGATTACCGTGTCGTTGTATCCGACGATTCCCGGGAACAGCTCATCTTTGTCCGCGAGCTTGCGCAGCAGATTATCGTGCAATTCCTGCTTGACCGACTTGCTCCGCCAGCCCGAGGCCTTCAGTTCACTGAGCGTCTTCGGTTGTTGATTGATCCTTGTCTCCATGGTCGCTGTAATGTAGCTCCTCCGTTCCAGAAGACCTCGTTGGCCCCCGTGAAGACGAACTCCGAATTCTCGGGAGGGACAGCTAACGATTGATTCCGTATGTGCCCGCACAGTCCCCGCAAACGGCTCGGTTACGCTCGTCGGCGCGCCAGCCTGCGTCGTTGAACAGCGCTAGGGCGAGGGTCGTCGCAACTTCCTTATCGTTAGTTGGATCAGAATCGGCGGCCTGATACGCGCCGCAGGAGCTGCAAGAGATCTCAGCCACGATCCGCCACCAGCCCGTCTCGGTCTTCGTATCCGTCCAGCCGACTCTTTCCAGTTCAAACGGGGGAATATCGATCCAGCTAAGTGTGGTCAAGTCCTCAGCGGTGATTATTCGCAGGGCCATGGCGGCACGCAATACACACTGAAAGGTCTATGATCCGGATGCCCACGAAGTAGCGCTATCTGCTCTCGGTCCGCTTTCGATTCAGCACAGCGCCCGCTCTTTCGCTTTCGTCATGAGACTCTTGGCACGAGTCTGATGGCGAATCTTATCCTGTAGCCTCATCAAGCCTCCGAGCAGGGACTCAGGGCGTGGCGGACCGCCTGAAATGTAGACGTCCATCGGAACAACCAGGTCTACGCCCTTTACGACATGGCAGCCGTGCTTGAAGTAAGGCCCACCACCCACGGTGCAAGCTCCGATGGCCATGACGTATTTGGGCTCGGGCATCTGATTGTAGAGTCTCTGGAGTCGACTGGCCATCTTAATAGGTCACCGTTCCTGCGACGATCATCAGATCAGATTGTCGCGGCGACGCTCGAAACGCACCGGCGCCGAACCGGTCAATATCGAAGCGCGACGCCCCAACAGCCATCATTTCGATTGCGCAGCAGGCAAGCCCAAAGGTCATAGGCCAGATGCTGTTGCTCCGGCCCCAATTGATCGCCCAGTCGAGCGACGTGACGATCAGTCCTTATTCGAATCGGTTCTCGATCCAACTCATCACGGATTTCCAGGACTTCACAACCGGCGGCTATTCAGTCGGCTGCCAGCACCAGAGCAATATCTTGCCATCGACCGCCCGCTTTGCTCA
>JACZTW010000308.1 GCA_022573485.1 Planctomycetota bacterium | reverse complement strand
CAATGGGCTTCTGGCCAATCCCAACGTGACCAGCGTAGAGCCTGATGGCGAGGTGCACGCCATTGACCATCCCACCGGTGATTCGGAATTGGACAGCGGTTGGGGTGTGGGCCACATCGGGGCAGGCAGTGTTCACACTGGGGGCAACAAGGGCGCCGGGGTAAAGGTGGCCGTCATCGACAGCGGCATCGACTAGGCTTTGTCCGCAATCATCCAAGGAGCCGCAGACGGAATGAAATCCCGACTTGTCGGGAGTCTGCGCGAGGCTTCGCACATGTCCGAACCGGGCGCTCCAATGGAAGCACACCACTGCGACGGACAGGCGTGATCACCTTTAGCCCGGATTTCTCGCCACGAAGGCACTAAGACACGAAGAAAAGCGATAGAAGTACTCGTCACTACGATAGCAGCCAATGACGCATGAATGCTGTTTATTGCAGAGTGTTTACTTTTGATATGAAGAAAGATGATATAAGTTCTTTGTCTTGGTGCCTTTGTGTCTTCGTGGCAGAATTGACGTGAGAAATGCGGGTTAGGGATCGCATTCTGTCGGATCACAGCGTGATCGACCGCATCGAGAAGCGGTTCATTTCGTAAAGGAGTACTCATGCCGGCACCGGGTTCGCCACTGCACGTCACGACCACGGAGGGCGTTACGGTGGTCACATTTCGGGACCGAATTTTGCTGGACACCGAAGAACTCAAGATCATCGAAACTGAGCTGATCGAGATGCTCGACGAGCAGCGCGGCTTCAAGCTGGTGATCGACTTCAACAACGTCCAGACGCTCTCCTCACAGATGCTGGGCGCGTTGCTGAAAGTCAGCGAGGCGCTCGAGTCCTCCGAGGGCCGACTCGGCCTGTGCAACCTCAACGGCAAGATCAAGGAGGCCTTCGAAATCACCAACCTCAAGAAGATCTTCAAGATCCACGCCAGCCAACTCGCCGCCGTCAAAGCGGTGCGATGACGGAGATTCCAAGTATGGACCGCCCGCCGCAACTCCAGGACACATACGACGGCGACACGTCGCAGTTTCCCCTGAAGGCCGTGTTGCTGGTGGTTGTGGCGGGGATCCTGGGCGCAGCGCTCGGGGCTGCACTGACCGTAGCCGCCCAGAGAATGCTTGGTTTCTACATCCCGATTGTGCCCGGCTACCTGGCCGCCTCCGCGATCGTTCGCGTGCATCGCTCGGACGCGATTTGGGTTGGCATCGTCGGCGGACTCTGCGGATTCGTTGGCGGACTCTTTGCGGAAGCGTTCGTCTACGTCAACCCCGGCGTTTGGCATTATGTGTCGCACTTCTATGAGAATGCGACGACGATGGACTGGCTGTTCCGCGCGATCAACGCCGGCGTAGGATTCTGGTTCGCCAGAAGTGCCCCGATCACCCCCGCCTCAGGCTTCCCCGTTGGCATACCTGGAACACCCTGCCCGCACTGCGGCGAGGGCAATCTGCCAAACTCTCAATTCTGCGCCCACTGCGGCCAGCCGATGAATTGAATCCGTAGAGGCACCCCGCCGCACCGGCGCCGTACGCACTACCTGTCCCGACTCTCCGCGAGGCGCACGGATCACGGCACGGCTTGCCTCTTCGCGACGAAGAGAATTACTTGTTCGCTACTTCAGAACGATGGAGCGATCTCGCTTCGGGGCTACGTCGCCGACCACATCCGCACACCACGTGCTGCGTTCTTTGAGTTGTGCGACGAGCGCGTCGGTGCGATCTGCGGGGACGCTGATGAGTAGGCCGCCGGAGGTTTGGGCTTCGCCCAGCACGCGGACCAGTAGTTCTTCGACGGCGCCGCGGTCGAGGTTGGCGGCGATCGAGGCGAGGTTGGTCTCGACGGCGCGGGTGAATATTTTCTTCCTGGCAAAGTGCATTACTTCATCCATCAGTGGCACGGCGGCGGCTTCGAGGGTGATCGTGACGCCCGAGGCGGCCGCCATTTCGTTGGCGTGGCCCAGCAGGCCGAAGCCGGTGATGTCCGTCGCCGCGCTGACGCCCACCGCCGTCATGGCTTCGGCGCCGGCGCGGTTGAGCTGCCGCATGACGTCGATGCACTGCTGCAAGCCTTCCTCGCTCAGCTTCTTTTTCTTGAAAGCGGTCGTGAGGTTGCCGCTGCCGATCGGCTTGGTCAACACGAGCTTGTCGCCGGGCTTGGCGCCGTCGTTGGCGATGACTTTTCGCGGGTCCACTGTGCCCGTGACCGACAGGCCGTACTTGATCTCGTCATCGCGGACGGAGTGCCCGCCGGCCAGCACCGCGCCGGCTTCGACGATCTTGTCGCTGCCGCCTTTCAGTATCTCGACGAGGATTTCGATCGGCAGCTTGTCGTCCGGGAAGCCGACGATGTTCAGGCACGACACCGGCGTCCCGCCCATGGCGTAGACGTCACTGAGGCTGTTGGCGGCGGAGATTTGCCCGAAGGTGAACGGATCGTCCACCAGCGGCGGGAAGAAATCGACCGTTTGTACGATGGCCAAATCGTCGCGCAGTTTATACACGCCCGCGTCATCAAGCCGTTCGGGGCTGACCAGCAGGTTAGGATCGTCGATGCGGGGTAATTCGCGCAGGACCTGCGCCAAGGTGCCAGCCGGCAACTTACCCGCTCATCCCGCACAATTGGCGTAACTGGTGAGTCTGATTTTCTTGCCCATGATCCTCTTCACCGAAATTCGCAGAACCCAAGGAACCGCATCAGGCGTCCCGAAGGGACGGAACGAGAATAGCCCCGGCCTTCAGGCCGGGGATCTCGGCTGACTCGATGCCCAAGCCCCGTAGGGGCGACAGAGACTTCTTTCGCCCCTTCCGGGGCTCCAGACGCATGCCATCAACGCGAACCCAGGACTCACGCCCTGGGCTACAGTCTATCGTCCCTGCGGGACTCATTGGAAAGATCGACGCCTTGCCGAGGTTTTTCGTTTTTCTACAGAGACTTCCGAATTTGCTCCGCGTCAAACGCCGACCCACATTCCGGACAACGCCCGGATTCTAACGAACCGCGAAGATCATAGCCACAATCTGCGCACTTGTGTGGCTCAGGTTCGCGCCGCCTCGTAATCCGTCCCACGATCCAGTACCATTGGAAACCTCCGAACACGCCGAAAGAAATCCCCGGGAGAACGACCCACATAATGAATGGATGAAGCCGCAGGTGCAAGAGATCGGCCAGATACACCAGCAGAAACCATACCCAGCCCAACGGGAAATCAACCAGGCCGAAGCACACCCAGAACATCGGCGGTTCCACGTCACTCCAGTTCCAACACAAGAAAAGTGCTGTCGCCGCCACGGCGGCGGTGTGGATGATGACGGCGGTTTTGCGCCAGTCGCGTTTGGTGCGAATCTTGAGCGGCGTATACACGGCCAACAGTATACCCGATCCGCACGAGTTTCCCGCATCCCCTTGACCCGCGGAGCAGGAATCTGTGGAATGGTCGAAGCTCGCTGTCGTCAAGGAGCCGCGGGCTTCAGCCCGCGCGGATCCTCAGGCGAGGCGACGATTTGACCGTAGGAGTAATCGCGCAGGCTGAAGCCTGCGGCTCCTTGGATATGCTACGGGGAGGATTTGATATGCGAACACGAACATTCCGCGTAATTGTCTACACGCTGGCGTCGATGCTGGCGCTCACGCCACTCGCGCTCGCCGAGCCGCCGCAGGTCACCGGCAAGCTGGAGACCGTCGATGGCCTGCGCGTGCTGACCGTGTGGGGCAGCGACTATGAGCGCGGCTTCGCCCACGGCTATCTGCTGGCCAACGAGATCATAGATTTTGCCGGTAAAGCACTGGTCGATCCGCTGGTCGTGGCATCGAAGGAAGTCTACGAGCAAAAGGTGC
>JACZTW010000307.1 GCA_022573485.1 Planctomycetota bacterium | reverse complement strand
TAACTTCGTGTGGAGTACGCCGACGGCGCTGCTGCTCGGCGGGGCGGGGCTGCTGTTCACGGTCATGACCCTGGGCATTCAGTTCAAGTCGCTGACCCACGGCTTCGCGGTGATCCGCGGCAAGTACGACAACCCCGAGGACGAAGGCAACATTTCCCACTTTCAGGCGCTGTGCGCTGCCCTGTCCGCCACCATCGGCCTGGGCAACATTTCCGGCGTGGCGGTGGCGGTGGCCACCGGCGGGCCCGGGGCAGTGCTTTGGATGTGGGTGGTCGGTTTCCTCGGCATGGCCACCAAGTTCACTACTTGCTCGCTGGCCACCATGTACCGCAAGCAAGACAAGTTCGGCGAGTATCGCGGCGGACCCATGTACTACATTGAAATGGGCCTGGGGCAAAACTCGACCACGCCCGGCATGAAGACGCTGGCCAAGACACTGGCCGTCGTGTTCGCCATACTCGGAGCGAGCGCCAGCGTCGGCGCGGGCAACATGTTCCAGGCCAACCAAGTAGCGCAGATCTTCGTCAATCTCTTCCAAAACACCATCGAGGGCGGCATCGAAGACAACACCAAGTTTGCCATCCAGATGGTGGTGGGCGTTGTTCTGTGCGTCTGTGCGGCGCTGGTCATGCTCGGCGGGATCAAGCGCATCGGCAATGTGGCTTCCAAGCTGGTGCCGTCGATGTGCATCATCTACGTGCTTGGGGCGCTCTATATCATCGTGACGAATCTCAGCGAAGTGCCCGGCGTGTTCGCCTTGATCTTCGAGAGCGCCTTCTCGAAATCGGCGGCCACGGGTGCATTCTTCGGCGTGGCGGTCAAGACCGCAGTGATTCAGGGCGTGCGGCGAGCGTGTTTCAGCAACGAAGCCGGGCTGGGGTCCGCCCCCATCGCCCACGCTACCGCCAAAACCAACGAGCCCATCCGCGAAGGCGTGGTGGCATCGGTCGGGCCTTTCATCGACACCATCGTCATTTGCACCATGACGGCGCTGGTGATTATGATCACGGGCGCGCTGACGCGCGGCTCGGTGGGGTCCGTCGTGGCGACTGCGGCAGTCGTTGAGGTTCAGGGCGAGAAAGGCACGTTCCTCGAACGGGAGATCACGATTCAAATCACCGACGATTCAGCGGCCAAGGTAGACGAGCGGTTGTTCGCTCACACGCCGCCGGAAGTCGAAGGCGCCCCGGCGGGCAATGTGAAGTTCTCCGTCAAGAGTGTCGGCGACGGACAGCTTATCGCGTCGATCACGTACGCTGCGAACGAAGCAGGCCGGGCACAGGCTGAGGCTGACGGTGCGCATCTCGCTGCCGGCAAAGAGGTTTTTCTGTTCCGCGACGGCGTGAACCTTACAGCCTACGCGTTCGATCGGGGATTGAGCGGCTTTGGGACATATTTCATACCTGTTGCGGCGCTGTTGTTCGCTTTCTCGACGATTGTGAGCTGGGGTTTCTACGGCGAGACATGCACGGAATACTTGTTCGGCGAGCGTGCGGTGATGCCGTTCAAGGTCGTCTATGTGCTCATGATCTTGGTGGGCACGTACTCGATGCAGCTCAAGCCGGTGCTTGATTGGTCGGACGGCATGTTGGGTCTGATGCTGGTGCCGAACTTGATCGGTACGTTGCTGCTGGCGCCGAAGGTCATGCGTGAGACGCGGAAGTACTTCAAGCGTCTCAAAAACGGCGAGTTCGACGACGAAGTGCGCCGCGCCGCCGAAGCGAAAAATCGAATCACGAAGGATTGAGGATGACGGTTGCCGACTCTTGAGTTCTTCCCTCGAAAGAGTGTCCCCTCGTTCCGCGCGGGCTGCTAAACGGCAAGCCCTTGGTTGGGTCTTTCGACGTGACTTCGTCGTTTGGCAGACTTCGCATACCGAATATGGCCCTGGAATGCGATCGGATCGCTGGTCAAAAACGAGTTTCTGAGTCCGTCGGATTATCGACATGAGCACGTCCTCCGAATTTGACTTGCCCAAGAAGGAGAACTGGGGCTCGAAAATCGGCGTGATCGCTGCCGTCGCGGGTTCCGCTGTTGGGCTGGGGAATTTTCTGCGCTTCCCGGGCACTGCCGTCAACAACGGCGGCGGCGCCTTCATGATCCCGTACATCATCAGCTTCCTGATTCTGGGGATTCCCATCGCGTGGTGCGAGTGGACCATGGGGCGTCTCGGCGGCATGCGAGGCCAGAACAACGGCCCGGGGATTCTGTATTCATTGTGGCAGCGGGCCCCGGCGAAGGTCGTCGGCACACTGACGCTCATCATTCCCATCACTGTCTACATGTACTATGTTTTGCTCGAAGCGCTGTGTCTGCGCTATGCGATCGAGTTCTTCTCCGGGGGGTTTGCGGATCTGTTCAGTTCGGCCCTGGCCGATGCCGGCGAGAGCGCAGGCACACAAACGATCACCAACGCTGCCGGCGATTTTGCGGTCGAGAGTTTCGGGCTCGCCGAAAACGGCCACATGTATGGCAACGCGATGTTCTGGCTGGTGCCGGTGTGCTTCCTCGTTAATTTCATCATCATTTATCGCGGGATCGCCAAAGGCATCGAGCGCTTCTGCGTCGTCGCCATGCCGATGCTCATCGGCTGCGCGATCATCATTTTGATTCGCGTCTTGACGCTCGACAACGTCGTGGACGGACGGACGATCAACGGCGGTCTGGGCTTCATGTGGAATCCGGACTGGTCCAAACTCCTGGAACCTGAGGTTTGGCTGCGCGCTGCCGGGCAGATCTTCTTCAGTCTCAGCGTCGGATTCGGGCTGATCCTGTGTTATGCGAGCTATTTGCGTAAGGATGACGATGTTGTGCTGACGTCGCTGAGCGCCTCGAGCACCAACGAGTTTTGCGAGGTCGTGCTCGGCGGGATGATTGTGGTGCCGGCGGCCTTTCTGTTTCTGGGAGCGGAGAATGCTTCCGGCAGCACCTTTGGGCTTGGCTTCTTTACGGTTCCGGCGATCATGCACTTTATGCCGGGCGGCTCATTCTTCGGCGGCGTGTGGTTCGGGCTGCTGTTCATCGCAGCCGTCACCAGCTCGATCAGCATGTTGCAGCCGGCCATTGCCTTTCTCGAAGATGGATTCGGACTCAAGCGTCGCGCCAGCGTGACCCTTCTGGGTTTGGTGACCTTGGTCGGCGCCGCGCCGATCATGTACTTCAGTATGGACGCCACCGCGCTGGACTTCACCGATTTCTGGTGCGAGTTCATGATGATTCTCGCGGGCCTGGGACAAGTGTTGATCTTCGGCTGGGTCATCGGCGCGGAGAAAGGCGTGGAGGAGGCCAACCGCGGGGCGGCCATCCGCATTCCGAAGTTCATGGGTTTTGTCATTCGCTACGTCACTCCTTCGTTCCTTTTGATCATTCTGGGCCTGTGGCTGTACTTCGAGGGTCCGGGTCGCGTTCGAGCGATGATCCCGAGCATTCAGGGACAAGCCGCCGTCGAGAAGACCTACGCCGATGCAGTCAAAGGGCAACCGGAATTCGCGGACCTCAACGACGAAGCGATCGCTGTCAGGGTGGTTGAGTTCTTCGCCGACACATCGGCTGTCGGCCGGCCCGAGTGGATCGCAATCGCAGTGCAAGACGCTGCCAAGGCGAAAGCCGGCGCCGAGAAGCAAGCAATGGTGGCTGCTTTTGTGTTCGTGTGCGTGTGCGGCATGTTCATTCTGATTTACGCGCTCAGCGACATTGCCTGCCGCAATCGAATCGGCCGGATGCTGGCACAGTCGGAATCGGGGGAGGGCATATGAGCGAGTTGTTCACGTTTTTGGCACAGGCGCCGGGCTTGAATGCAAGCGGCTGGATCATGCTCATCGGTTGCATCGGCTTGGTGTGCGC
>JACZTW010000051.1 GCA_022573485.1 Planctomycetota bacterium | reverse complement strand
AACCGAAGGCCACACGCCCGAAGTGGCCAAATGCCTTGCGAACGCCTACAAAGCTGGCGAGAACGCAGTCGCGCAGCAGCACCACATCCAACGCGCACAGCAACCCCCAATCTCATTTTCTATATTTTCAGAACCGCCGGGACCCCTATCGCTTCGTCACACACAGCATCCGCCACGTCAGACCAATGGGTCCCCCGGCGACTTCTACAAACGCATCAACAACGCACGCCAAACAACGCCGTCACATCCAGCAAACTCAAAAAGCCGCGCGGCAAGAGAGCAGTATATATTACGGGGTAACGCGCTGCGCGACCGGGGGGGATGGTTCGCGTTTTGAGGCCAGGGCCCCCCCGGCCGACTTTTGAAAACGAAACGCGCGCCGACGTGCAACGTGCAGCCGAACAAACGCGCGCCGCAGTCGCATCGGAAACGAACCGCAAACAATCCGCAAACCGCACGCAAACACGCGCCAAGCCGTGCGCTGTTGCGACCGTCCCCCACAACAGAAAATGAAAATAAGTTCTCGTGTCGAACCTGCGATCTGAATCGCACAAAAGACTACGAGGCCGACTAAGCGGCTCGATGCTGAGTTCTGGATTGTGAATTCCGCCGAGTTTCACGCGATGCGCTCAAATTCGGCAGGAGAATAGCATCCCGCCCGCCATTTTCGGCAACGAGTCCCAATTGACTGGAAACCATGGGGAAACACGCCGAAAGTCGCCCGGTTTGCGGGCAGTTCGGGCGAAAACTGGGGTCAAACCGCTGTGGCCGTGTGGGCGATGGCGTTTCGGCCTTCGTGCTCATTTTCCGACGCAAATCTTTGGCAGGCATCGCGTGCGACGCGGTACGGAAAGATGATGCTCGCTGCCGAGAAAACACGAAACTGCTGGAAGAAGGGGGAAGGGGGATCATCTACGTTTTTGGCGGACAGCAAAACAATATCGTTGGGTAGTTGTGCGCTCGATAGTTGATTCTTCGGGCGTCCCGCCGGCGACATTTAAGGTCGTTTTACAAGCTGCAAAGCCGACGAACTTTCCAGGCTTCAGCGGACTTTTCGCGTTGCTGTTTCCCATGGCCTCATAATATCACGCCAGTTGCCGGATTCAATTTCCAAGTTGCAAACCGGGCGGGACTGTGCAGAATGCACGCGGTTCATCGACGGATGAACTCGGCAGGTTACGTCGGGCGACGTTCACACCTTGGCGTCGCTTCGACGTAACCTAATCGTATTCAAGGTGTCATCATGCCGAAATCCGCGACCACTTCAACGCCTAGGATACCCACGCAAGAGGAGTACAAATCTCTTTGCAGGCTCATCAACACGCTGAACACACTGAAGTACTGCGACATCAAGGCGTCAGACAAACAAGCATATTTTGATGCCCTCTGGAAGAGCAAGGACGAGCTGGAGCATGTGCTCCACGACCTATTATTGGCGCATGACATTTCAGCCCCTTCGATAGCCCGCATGCTCCAGCATGAGATTGCTTACATCTCGGACAGGCCAATCCTCTCTACCAAGAAAACCTATGGGTGGATGATGCCCTTGCCCAATTGAGGCGCGTTCAGAGCCTTGCCGATCGCCAGCCGTGGCCCCTTCGTGGCCTTAGCATAAACACGACCGAGGCACGTGAGGCGGACGATTCCGCGTTGCCCGCCGAGCAAACTCCAGCCGCAGAACCCGCCGGGCATCAGGCCAAGGCAATCCCAAAGAAGTGGTTGCCGGAGGCGTTGTTGCTCGTGCGCGACAATCCAGAATGGTCAGACAACAAGATCGCAGGCAAGGTCGATGTCTGGGCATCAACCCTGTCGCGCAGCCCCGAATATCAGAGGGGTGCGACACTTGCCCGTGGCAAAAAGGAAGATCTCCCGAAAGGCCACCGCACGACCGATGGCGCGATCGAGGCGTACGGCCCCGACTAGCCCTGATTTAGACCCTCACCACCACCAACGCAAAACTCAACGCAAAATTTTCTGCCACAAGTTGTTGTGAGACAACCGACTCTGATTTTACGCACGCAAAACCGACGCAAAACCCACGGGGTTTTCGGAGGCAATGCGATGGCTGATGCAGCAACAACTGAACGCGAACGCTCGATCAACGGGATAGCTTGGTTCGCGGCGCTTTTGCACGCCCGTGAACGTAACGACTTCACCAAAGCGGCCGACGCTCAGCGCGAACTTGGTCGCCTTGGAATAACCGTGAAGGTCAAGCGGGAATGGGAGGTGCAGCATGTTGCAACTTGCGGAAGCGCGTAAAAAATGCCCGGTTGCTGTTGAGGGCAGCGAGCCGGGCGGGGTCGAGCTTCAACCCAATCGTAGCCCAGCCCACCGAGTAATGCAACCTCGACCTCATCAGCCGCGTGCCGTGCCATCTATACCGGAGAACCTACCCACTGGGTTCCGTTGCGCATGGTGCCGGATATTCCACAAGTGGTGCGACATTGCTGCATTTTTTGGTCGTCTCACGTTCTGCCGCCACTGTACGGCCGAGATAGCGCCTGGCGCGCCGGATAGGACAAAGTAATGCGCGACGCCGATCCCCGCACAACAGATTTCGATTGGTGGATCCCAGCATACCAGCGTGCCGTGGACGTGTTGAGTGATCCGGCATGTAAGGGGATCCGAATTCGCGTAACAGGGCTGGCCGGTTGCGGCCATCACGAACCCACTGACGACCCTGCAACACTCGAACGATATGCCCGCGAAATTGGCGCTGATGCGAGCTACTCCGGCGTTTCCGGTAATGGACGTGTCGAATTCCCGATCGGCGACGACGGGGAAGCACCGGCGAAGGCGCTGATCAGCGGGGACGACGGCGACCTTCTTTCGCTTAATTCGCTTAATTCGCAACCCGGCACAAGAAACGTGCACCCTGAGAAGTTGTGGCCGTCGCCACTAGATGGCGTTGCGTACTACGGACTTACGGGGGAACTTGTGCGTGCGATCGAACCACACACGGAAGCCGACCCCGTAGCACTGATGATCCAGTTCTTGACGGCCTTCGGCAACGTGGTTGGACGTGGTGCGACTTTCGCGGTGGATGGCAGTGTCCACCACATGAATCTTTTTGTTGTCTTGATGGGCCGGACTTCAAAGGGGCGAAAGGGTACCAGTTGGGGGCACGTTCTCAACGTGTTTGGATCCGTATCGCCCGACTGGGCGCGGGATCACATCGTATCCGGACTTTCGTCCGGCGAAGGCCTGATTTGGGCTGTCCGCGATCCCATCGAGAAGACCGTTCCAATCAAGGACAAGGGCCGGCACACCGGCGAGTGCGAAACGGTAGTTGTCGATAAGGGCGTTGAAGATAAGCGACTCCTCGTGCAGGAAGCCGAATTCGCCAGCGTTCTCAAGGTCATTGCGCGCGAGGGCAACACGCTGTCCCCCATTATCCGGCAGGCTTGGGACCGGGGGTCTCTGAGGTCTCTAACCAAGAATTCGCCTGCGAGAGCTACCGACGCCACATAAGCATCGTCGGCCATATCACGGCGGAAGAGCTGCTCAGAAGCCTCACCGAAACCGAAATGTCAAACGGGTTTGCCAACCGTTTTCAGTGGTTCTGCGTTCAGAGATCAAAGCTGCTGCCCGAGGGCGGCAATATTGCGTCGGTGGATTTCTCGTCGATCAACCGGAGATTGAGCGAAGCGATTGCGTGGGCAGCGTGCGATGTCAGGATTCACAAGGGATCTGACGCTCGCGAGATATGGCGCGCGGTCTACCCAACCCTGTCCGAAGGGCATCCGGGGCTTGTTGGTGCGACTATCTCCCGCTCCGAAGCGCAAGTACTCCGCTTGGCCTGCCTGTACGCGCTTCTCGACTGTTCCGACGTGATCAGTCGAGACCATCTGTTGGCCGCGCTGGCGCTGTGGGATTACAGCGAACAGTCGGTGCGATTCGTCTTCGGCCACGCCGTTGGTGATCCCACGTCGGATCGCATTCTTGAATTCTTGCAGGCCCAGTCCGGGGGGATGACCAGAACGCAGATCAGCGATGCGCTGGGCCGGCACGTGAAGTCGGCAGCGATTGACAATGCTCTGGCACGGCTTGCTCAACAGGGCCTGGTAGACCAGTCCACCGAGGAAACGAATGGACGACCAGCCGAGCGCTGGCTTCTGGTCGGGGCTGCGCAAAAAGCGAAATAAGCGAAAGAAGTGGAAAACCCAATGAGTTTGTATCTCGATATCGCAAAAAAAGTGACTGTGGACGACACTCAAAGGCCAAGCCCAGCCGATCGCGAGTGTGGCCGTGGCGTGAACATTGAGCCGCACACCTTAACTCCAGCACTGCTGGCGGCTGTGAAATGTTGCAAAGCTGAGTTGTTAGAGGTTTTGGAATCTCCCAGCCTGAGTACCGTGGGGTCGCTGATCTCTCCCAACGCTCCCGGTACTCAGGCCTCCTCCGTTGAGACTCTAGCACAAACATCGGCGGATGGCGACAGCTATGCCGATCGCGAGTGGCGTCGGTTCCTCGCCTGCGCCGTTTCGACGCCAAACGGCCTGGGATTGTACGACCCGTCCGAGTCGCCCGAAATGCCGAGCGGGATCACTGGCGAGCAATGGGATACGTTCGTCGCCGACTGCGGTCGCCTGGGCGGGGGGAGCAGGACGTGAACGCGGAACGGAAGCCGACTACAGGCCTGGCCGACTACAACAAGCTGCGCGGGGCCATCGAGCGAGCGACGGACATCACCGAAGTCCTAGAAATTCGAGACAAGGTTGAAGCTGTGCGTAAGTTCGTCAAGGCTAGGGGCGAGAAGCTGGAAGCTCAGAACACGCTCGCAGAAGCCCGCATCCTTGCCGAACACAAGGTTGGTTTGATGTTGGGAAAGATGAACAAAAACAAGGGCGGGCGGCCTTCAAGAAACCCCTCGGATGATGCGAGTGGTTTGCATGACCTCGGCATAACGTATGACCAATCATCCCGTTGGCAACTGCTGTCCGGGATGGACAAGGCGGATCTCGCGAGGCGTCTTGCCGAGCTGAAAGCTGCTGGCAAAGAATTAACTACCGATGCCATGCTCAGAGAAGAGCGCAGGATCCGCCGTGAGCGATCAGTTCAAGACGGTGAAGATGTGCCCCTGCCGGACGGCACGTTTCGCACGATCGTCATCGATCCGCCTTGGCCGATGCAGAAGATAGACCGTGAGGTCCGCCCAGCGCAGGCGCAGTCCGAGTACAAGCAACACCGCATGACCCTGGACGACATCAAGGCGCTGGATGTTCCGGCTGCCGACCTTTGCCACCTCTACCTGTGGACCACGCATAAGATGCTGCCAGCTTCGTTCGACATCCTTCGCGCCTGGGGGTTCAAGTACACTTTCGAGATGGTGTGGCACAAGGCTGGTGGGTTTCAGCCGTTTAACTTGCCACAATACAACTGCGAGTTCGTGCTCTTTGGACGCAAGGGAGGCCTGGCGTTCAGCACCACAAAGGCATTTCCGTGCTGCTTTGACGGCGAACGGCGGGAACACTCAAGCAAGCCCGACGAATTCTATGACCTGGTAAGGCGCGTTAGTCCCGCTCCTCGAATTGATATGTTCAGCAGGAGGACGCACCAAGGGTTCAAGGCATGGGGAGACGAAGCCGGGAAATTTGATGGGAAAGGCCAAGGAAAATTGGCAGTGGGCCAACGCGTCGGTGGCAACACCGCCGCCCCGGGGAGCGAGGCGGACGAATGAAGATTGAGCCCGTAGTCATCATCGACCGTCGCGAAAAAAACCCGTGGCGGTTCTCTAATTTGCGGACCGAGCCGGGCAGCCTCACAACCGGCGACTACAGCGTCTGGGGTCTGGAGCGAATGGCACTGCCGCTGTTTCTGAGCCGTGAACGAGGTTGCGTATCGGCTGGTGCGCAAAGCGGTGGCGGCGCGCCGCCCGTGTTCTGTTTGCCTGGCCGGCGGTATTGACCTGCACGTCCGTGCGAGCGTCAACACAAATCGATTTGTCTTGCAGCGGGCGCCCTCCCTGGCTATGATTCCCGCTTGGAGACCCTCCTTGGTTGTTGGTGCAAATGGTATGACCAAGGAAGGTCTCCATGTCATTTTACAAACCGGTGCGCTCCCTGCCAAAGCGATTCCGTTTGGTTCTGGTCTCGTTTCTTCAACGACCCGGTCTTCCCTTTGCGGACGCGCTGACAGAAGAGGCGATCCACAAAGCCTTCGATGATGAAGGTAACTCCTTCGCCGAAGACGAAGAGGCTGTGTACACACCGGCCATCACGTTGTGGGCGTTCCTGTCGCAGGTTCTGTTCAAGGACGAACAGCGCTCCTGCGTGGCAGCTGTCGCTCGGGTGATCGTGCTGCTGGTCGCTTTGGAGCGCGGACCTTGTTCCAGTAATACGGGCGCCTACTGTCGGGCAAGAGGCAAGTTGTCCGAGACGGTCATTCGCCGGTTGGCGGTGGACTTGGCAGACGGGTGCGAACGGCAGCTTGACCCGGCGCGGTTGTGGCACGGTCGTCATGTCTATCTGGTCGATGGCACTACCGTCAGTATGCCCGACACGCCGGAAAACCAAGAGGCGTATCCGCAACCCACGCATCAGCCACAAGGGCTCGGTTTTCCGTTAGCCCGCGTGGTGGTGCTGTTGTCGTTGGCCACCGGGATGCTCACGGACCTGGCCATGGGACCGTACGCAGGCAAAGAGACGGGTGAAACGGCACTTCTTCGTCAACTGCTCAAGCGATTCCGGCCCGGAGACATTCTGTTGGGTGATCGCTATTTCTGCTCGTATTTCATGATCGCGCTGCTGCAGGAAATGGGTGTCGATTTCGTGACACGCGTACATCAGCTTCGGACGATCGACTTTCGCCGCGGCCGTCGACTGGGCCAGGGCGATCATGTCGTCCTGTGGAGCCGCCCTCAAAGGCCAAAGTGGATGGACCCGCAAACCTATGACCGGATGCCGGCGTCCATCGAGGTACGCGAGGTTCATGTGCGCATCAGCGAGCCGGGCTTTCGCACTGAGTCATTCGTCGCCGTGACTACATTGATGGCCGCTGCCGTGTACGCCAAAGATGACATCGCCGAATTGTATCACTCTCGCTGGCAGGCGGAGTTGGACATCCGAGCGATCAAGATCACGATGGGCATGGACATCTTGCGCTGCAAAACGCCGGAGATGGTGCGTAAGGAGATGTGGACGTGCCTGTTGGCCTACAACCTGATTCGTCAGACCCTATTGCAGTCGGCGCAGAAGGCGGGCGTGCCGCCGCGGGCGCTGAGTTTCACCGCTGCCGTGCAATCAATCGCCGCGAGTTGGCTGGTCATCGTCTTGAGTGACGATGCCCTGGCCGCGCTTCTGATCGACGCCGCCTCGGTCAGCCTGGCAGAGCACGTCGTCGGCGACCGCCCCGGGCGCCTCGAGCCGCGCGCCATCAAGCGTCGTCCGAAACCACACGACCTACTGACCAAACCGCGTGCCCAAGCGCGAGCAGAAATATTCGGAGCAAAATCGCCATAACACCCATGAAAACAGCGGCAGTGCCATTCGGGTCAGGAACAATTTCTTGGCTTGGTCCGAGGTGTCCCTGGAGACCGTCAAAAATCTTCCTGACACCTTTTTTTTGGACTGATTCGGCAGATTGCACAAAGCCGCCCGCCCGAAGCCCTACGGCGTTGCGGCAGCAGAATGTTCCGCCGCGTCAGTCGGCTCCATATCAGCCGCTTCCTCATCATCGCCGATGAGGCTTTCGAGCTTCTCAAGCCGCTCGGCGAGGTCCTCATTCGCCTCGAGCGCCTCTTTGAGGTCATCGCGAAGTTCGGCCATCTGCACCTGGGGCGGCTTGCCTTCTTGGATTGTCTTGATGGTGCTCTCGGCGGCGCGGCGTACGCGGCTTGCCGGATCGTTGGCGGCGATCGCTTCGAGCGTGGGCAATGCTGTCCGAGCGAGGGCCGGCTCACTGATGGCACCCAATGCCCGGGCGGCCGCTCGGCGGACGCGCCTGCCTGTGTCGCCCAGTGCGGCTGCGAGCGTGTCTACGATGTTCAGGATGGTGGCCTCATCGACGTGCGTTCGTTTGGTGACGCCGGCCAGAGCGCGGATGGCCGACGGGCGACAGCGACGCGGCTTGTCCGGCCGGGTCCACTCGGCGAGAAGCGGCACAACTTCCGGATCACGCAACTTGCCCAGCCCGCGAAGGGCCGCGTTGCGGATGACCTCGTTTCGCGAGTCGCGGACCATAACTTGCTTCAGTACATAGAAGCCGTCCTCGGGCTCCAGCGCCGCGAAAGTCTCGATGGCGGCCGACTCCACGCGATAGCTGGGATCGCCGTTAATGACCATCGGGCGGATCGCTTTGATCACGGTTGCATCGCCGTGGAACGAGTCGAGCGCCTGCACGCATGCGCGGCGGGCTTTGTGGTTCTCGAACTGCAAACCTGCGAGCAGCGCATCGCGGGCCACGTCGCCGCCGGTCTCCTTGAGTGCCTTGGCGATCTCCGCCTGCACCCCCCAGAACGGCTCTTTGCCGAGCGCTTCGGCGAGCAGTTTGCGATCGCCGGTGCTCTTCGATTCGCCGAAGTGCTTGGCCGCTCGGATGCGGGCGACGACCGACGGATCATCCAGAAGCTGAGCCTTCCACAGATCCCGGCCTTGCTTGGCCTTCAACTCCATGAGCACGGTCTGCTGAGGATCGATGCGGAACATGGTCGGCGCTGCGGCCAATGGATGATAGAAGGTCATTTCCTTCTGAGAAATGTCGCGCGTTACCGTCACCGGCTTGGCGTCGTCGTCGAAACGAAACTCGATCTTGAGTGGGAAGTGGAACGCAACGGCCTTCTGCGTTTGCTTGATGGTCACCTTGGCCAGCTTGTCGTCGTTGAGCCACTTGTACGACACCGTCACTTCAGGATGTCCCGGGCGCTCGGTCCAGTCGTAGAAGAACCGCTCGAACGATCGGCCGCTGACCTTCTCGATGGTTTTGCGCAGATCGACCGTTTCCACGGTCTTGAGGGCGTAAGTCGTGGCGTAGGTGTTCATCACTTCCCAGAACAAGTCGTCACCCAACTGTCGGCGCATCATGTGTAGTACCCACGCACCCTTCGGGTAGGCGCGGGAATCAAACATGGCCATCGGATGGCTGTAGTTGCGATCCACGATCGGCTTCTTCTTGCCGCCGCGGCGAGCGCGGCTCGCTTTGCGATACATATTGTAGGCAAACTCGTCCGCGCCCAGATCCTCCTCGGCCCACAGGGCTTCAAAGTAGCTGGCGAAGCCCTCATTGAGCCAAATGTGCGCCCAGTCGCGGCAAGTCAAGTAATCGCCCCACCATTGGTGGGCCAACTCGTGGGCGATCAGACCGTCCGGGTTGGAATCCAGAAGCGACCGCTCATCGTATAAGGAGCGTTCACCCAGGGTGGTGGCAGAGGTGTTCTCCATCCCGCCGCCGAAGCCATAGCAACAGAGCTGGGCGTAGCGATCCCAGGGATACTCCACGCCGATCTTGTCGCTGAAGAAGTCCAACATGCGTGTGGTGTTCTTGAATGTTTGCGCGACTTGTTCCTCATACTTCGCGCGGACCCAATACTCGATCGGCTTGCCCCGCCAAGTTTCGGTTACGATCTCGAAATCGCCGATGATCAGCGAGATCAAGTAGGCCACGTGCGGCTTGTCTTGTAGCCAATGGAATGTCACGGTGTTGTCTGCCGCGTTTTCCTTCTTCGAGAGCAGTCGGCCGTTGGAGCTGACTTCGTAGCCGCGCTTGGTGGTGACGATCATTTCGGTGGTCTGACGTTCGTTGGGATGATCGAAGCAGGGGATCCAGTTCGAGTTGAAGATGGACTCGCCCTGCGACCAGGCAATGTAGGGCACGTCGGGTTCGTTCTCGGACGGGCCGAAGAAGCGCAGCCCGGTGTCCGGATCTTCGATGGTGTAGTCAATGAACAAGCTGAACTTCTCGCCGGCTTTCAGACTGGTTTGCGGAAGCACCTCGATGTGTTTGCCGTCGTTGATGAATCGGACCGCTGTGGGCTTTCCGCCGGCGTGCCCGCGGCTCTGGCGAGTGTGACCTTCGAGGTCTCGAAGTTGATGGCGTCCAGCATAATGCTCGATACTTCGCGCAGCGCAACGATGTCGAGCCTGGCGACGCCGGCCAAGCGTTTGTTCTCCACGTCGACGTTGAGTTCAAAGCGCATGTGCAGGCAGTCAATCGGCCGGTCGGCGGCAAAGTGCTCGGGCTCTTGCGGCTGCTCGTCGGCCCGCCCCACGGCGGCCGACAACAGGACCAGCACGCCAACGACCGAAATCATCCCCGGCCTCAAGAATCCACGGTTGGATGCGCAGCGGTTCATCGGATTCCTTTCAAAATGGGTACATTTTGGAAATGCGGAGGCGCTGGCCACCACATCTGGCACGTGCTCGACCGGCCCACATCGATGATACACCATCTCCGCCGGCGATGGAAATCGTCCAGCTTGGCCCGCTGCGGCTGCATGGCGAGTCGGTTGGCTGTAGAAGCGCTTGCTGGATTACGACGAATGGCGACGAAATGCTTGGAATCTCCCCCGCCGATCCACGAAGATACTCCGAATCCCGAATGTCGCAGTGAAAGATAGGTAAATCTATGAATCTCCAATCGCGAAATCAGCAAGTGGCCGCGCTGGGACACACGGTCTACGACGTCGCCATCATAGGCGGCGGCATTAACGGGGCGTGTCTTTATCATCATCTGTGTGCGCGCGGCTATTCGGTACTACTGCTGGACAAAGGCGATTTCGGCGGCGGCACCAGCCAGGCGTCGGCCATGATGATCTGGGGTGGATTGCTCTACCTGCGGAATTGGGATGTTCGCACGGTGCGGCGGCTGTGCGTTTCGCGTGACCGGATGATGCGCGATCTTGGCGAGTGGGTCGAACCGCGTCGATTCCGCTATCTACCGCTGAAGAGCGGTGGGCGAAGTAAAACGCTGGTGCGCGGAGCGCTGTATTTGTATTGGCTTCTCGGTGGCTGCTCACGCTCGCTCCCGCGCCGGCAGAACGATTTTGATGAGCAGGCCTTCCTGAAACGGGAACAGTTTGCCGCATCACTGACATATGAGGAAGCGTGCGTCGCGCCGTCCGATGCCCGCTTTGTGCTCTCGTGGTTGCTCGCGCACCGAGGCCCACAGCAGGTGGCCCTCAATCACTGTGCGCTCGAGGGCGGAGTGCATGACCGCGGCGACAGACGGTGGACATTGGAAGTCAAAGATTCCCTGACCCACACAGAACACCGCGTTCATGCTCGGTGGGTGGTGAACGCCGCGGGCGTGTGGACGGACGCCGTCAATCAGCGCTTCGGCATTGAAACGCCGTGCAAGCATCTTCTGAGCAAGGGTGCGTGGATCGGCATTAAGCGGCATCCGAACCATCACGACCCGCTGCTGTTTGACACGACAAACAACGGCGACAGCATGTCGCTGATCCCGTGGGGTCCGATCGCGCTGTGGGGGCCGACCGAGACAATCGTGGAGGCCCCGGAAGGAGGGTTTGCGACCCAGCCCGACGATATTCGCTTCCTGCTTGATGAACTCAATCGCCATTTGCGACAGCCGCTGACGCCGGCTGACGTGGTCTCGCTGCGTTGCGGCGTGCGGCCGCTGGTGGTGGAGCGATCCTTTCAGCACAACGGGCATTCGCTCGATCTCTCCCGGCGACATCGCATCTGCCGCGATCGCGATCGGCCCTGGATCAGCGTCTTCGGCGGCAAGCTGACCAACTGCGTGGGCCTGGCCAACGAAGTGGCGCGGCTGATCAGCGCCGTGTGCGCTCCGACACGAGTGCCGCCGCCCAGACACGAGTGTCGGCGGCGATGGCCAATCGCCACCGAGGATCCCGAGCGGACGATGTATCCCACGCTGGCGGAGCGGTTTCCGTCCGCCCGATGGTGCGCGGAGCACGAAATGTGCCGGCGGTTGGAAGACTACCTGCGCCGGCGAACGAACATTGCTCAGTGGGTGCCCCGAGGGGGTCTCGGTGCGCAGGGCGAACATCGGGCGCAACTGGCGGAGATCGCGCAAGCCTTTTCGCAATACGGCGACGACTCGGCCCGGGCGCAGGTCGCTGCCTACGAGGAACAGATACAAGCCTGCTTTGATGATGTGCTGGCCGCTTGCTGAGATAACGTGAGGACTTGAATCCATGACGCGTGCCGATCCCGAGAAGCCGGCGCTGTTGGGCGGGCCGAAAGCAGTGACCCTCGACGCGACCGAGGCGAACCGCTGGCCGATCATCACCGAAGAGGACGAAGCTGCCGTGCTGCAAGTACTGCGCGACGGCGATTTGTCGCAGCATCCCGTGACTCGGCAGCTCGAAGATGACTACCGCGCGTACTTCGGCCGCCGACACGCGCTGGCCCATTGCAACGGCACGGCGGCGCTACTGGCGGCGTTTTTCGCGCTCGATTTGGAGCCGGGCGATGAAGTGCTGGTGCCGTCGGCGACGTTCTGGGCGTCGGTGGTGCCCATGCTGTGGGTCGGAGCACTGCCGGTGTTTTGCGAAAGTGAGCCCGATCGTTTGGGCCTCGATCCCGAGGATGTCGCCCGCAAGATCACGCCGCGCACGCGGGCCATGGTCGTTGTGCATTTGTGGGGCATGCCCAGCCGCATGACCGAACTCTTCGAGATTGCCCAGCGTCACAAACTGAAGATCATCGAGGACGCCTCGCACGCCCAAGGCGCGACTTGGCGAGGTCGAAAGTGCGGCACGCTGGGCGACATTTCCGTGTTCAGCCTGCAGGGCAGTAAGCTGGCGCCCGCCGGCGAGGGCGGCATCTTCCTGACCGACGACGACGCGCTGATGGAGCGGGCCACGTGCCTCGGCGATATCAGCCGCATCATCGAACTGCCCATGCCGGCCAAGCGTTTCGCCGCGACGAGCTTCGGCATCAAGACTCGGATGGCGCCGCTGTCGGCGGCGGTCGCCCGCGTGCAGCTTCGTCATTTGCCCGAGCGCAACCGGCGCCGCGGCGACAACCTGCGCTACTTGTCCGAGCGCCTCGAACGGCTAGGCTTCGATACGTTTCTGCCACCCAACCACGTGCAGCGCGTTTACTTTGAGTTCCTCATTCGACACCATCCCGAGCGCTCGGGCCTGCCTGCGGATACACTGCTCGAAGCACTCCGGGCGGAGGGCTGCGATATCGAGTTGCCGCGCTACCCGCTGGTTCACCAGCAGCCGATCTTCACCGAGGGTCACTTCGCCCGCATCGCGCGCCTCGAGGGCTGTCAGGACATCGACTTGCCGACCTACCGGCCGGACGCCCTGCCCAAAACCGAAGCCGCCAATCGCAACTTGATCAAACTGCCGAACTTCCCTTCCGCCGAGCGCGATTTGCTGGATCAATATGCCCGCGCCTTCGAGAAAGTGATCACGCACGCCGCCCAAATCGCCGCCGCGCGCCTGGGATAGTCCAGAGTCCGGCAAGCCGCCAACGGCAAACCGCCAACCGCACCCCGGCGGGCAACGTTCCCTGGCGGCTCAATCGAGGATGATGTCGCCGGCGCGGATGGGCATCGAGATTCATCCATCGCCGTCTTCGCACGGCCCGCAAGCGTCGCCGTGGGCCAAATGCCTGTCCCGAGCCGCGCAGCCGACGGTGATGGTGCGGGCGTTGGCGCGATTGCCCTGCGGGATGTGGCAGAGGGTCACTCTCCCGTTCACGCACTCGCAGGGGTCCTGATCCTCGACGCACTCGCCGCTCGCCGGATCGCAGACTTGACCTTTGGGACACTCGATGTCCTGGTGTGTGCAACCCGTGTCGGAATCACAGCCATCCTCGGTGCAGGCGTCTTCGTCGTTGCAGCCGACCGGTATGTTCACGCACCCGGCGACAGGATGACAGTCGTCGTCCGTACAGAGATTATTGTCATCGCACCCGAGCGGTGTGCCCGCCTGACAGGTCCCGCCCAGGCAGGTTTCCGACCCGTTGCAGGCATCGCCGTCATCGCAGGACGTACCGTCAGGCAGCGGCGTCAAAACGTCGCAGTTGCCGTCCGCGCCATTGGGATCGCAGGAGGCGGTGTTGCATAGGTCGTCGAAATCTGAGCAATCCACTGGTAGACTCCGACATACGCCGTCCACACACTCGTCAGTGGTACATGGATTACTATCGTTGCAGTCCGGCTCCCCGTCATCATCAGTGGGAGTACAGCCCTGCGACAGCACGGCAGCCATCACAGGATCGCCTTCTGCGAACGGTTGGTCCGGCAGGTCCAAGGCGCGGAACTGGATGGCGTCCACGAGAGTCCCAGGACTAAGCCCAAAGTCATCGAGATCGAACGCGAGTCCGTAAATTGTGCCGTTGGCGGCCTCTTCGCACGTATCCTCACCTGTGCTGATGAAATCGTCCGCATAATAAGCGATGAACTCAGTAAAAGTGTCTCCCACAGGGCGGACCGCAATTTCATAAGAATCCGTGGAGAATTGGGCGTTAAAGAAAACGAGATCAGCGCCTTTGGCATTAACTGCCATCAGGTCAAGAAAGTCGAGCTGGAAGTGGTTTGCATGATCGCCGAAGCCGATGTTGACGATCTGTTTCTCTGGGGAAAAACCGGTTAGTGCATCATCCAGATCAGTCGCGCACCACAAGCTCAAAAGACCATCCTCAAGCTGGGTGGCGTCGTCAGCGAACGCATCGTCATCAAATGTCCACGGGCCGATGACGATATCGGCCGACGCATTCGGACCCGAGGATAACGAGACGAGCAGTGCCGCGAGAACGCCACGCCAACGCGACCGGCTGCCGAAGCTGCGCCGTGCGTTCGGATCAACGTGTCCCCTTCCGAGAATCCGCCTGAGGTGAATCCTGAATCCGATCATCGTTCCGCCTCCTGTTGATGTGCGATCTCTTGCTTGTGTAGACGAGGCCTGTCTGTGTGGTCCTCAATGATACCCGATGTGACAGCCGCGTTTCAAGGCATCACGGACACATTCCCCACGCCCCAAGCACCTGAGCCAGATCGAAGGCGTCTACGTGGCCGTCATCGTCGAAATCCGTCGCACACGCCTCGCACGGCCCCCAGCTACCCAGCAAGATCGCCAAGTCAAACGCTTCGACTTGACCGTCGCCATCCAAGTCCTGCTGACACGCAGCGTCGCACTCGTCCATGAACAGACACGCCACCCATTCGGGATGGTCGATGAACGGGTTGCGGTTATCCTGAAAGCTGAACACTGCATCGTTGCGGTTGAGTTCAACGTCGTCCACGGGGTCTTGCTCGTGCCATGTTAGCAAGACACTGAGCATCCCCATGTGCGCGACGGGTTCGTTGTCGCCCGTGTTGCTGGCGGCGCTATGTGCTTGGTCGTC
>JACZTW010000306.1 GCA_022573485.1 Planctomycetota bacterium | reverse complement strand
AAACAGACTCTCGGTCAAAAGCAGGCGGCAAAAGTAGATCAGGAACGGATCAAACGCAACCAGCAGTCCGGCGATGACGCCTGCAAGTGCGCGGATGCGCTCGGGTGCGATTCGCCAAGCCAGCAGCGCCGTGAACCCGCAGGCCAGAGCGCTCAGAACTGCCTGCAGCGCCAGCGCAAACGCGAAGCCGTTGGTCAGCTTGGCGAAGGGTGCGAGCAGCACCGGGTACAGCGGCATGCGGGAAGCGCGGTAGCCCAACTCATCTTCCAGTCCCTGGCCGTCGGCGATCGACTGTGCCATGTTCCAATACTGCACTTCATCGGGTAGCTGCGGGGTATCGAGCGCCCCGGCGTAAAACCACACCGCGCCGAGGCGCGTCACTGCCCCGACTGCGACTACAACAAGAAACACACTGGTGAAGTTGTTTTTTTGCATCCTGCTATTCGTACGTCCCTGCATGATGAATGATCCGCATTGTAGCCCCGCCGCGTCGCCGAGGTCAATCCCGAAGTTGCATAACCTCTTATCATGCAACTGCTTGCGCATCAAAGACGGAAATCCGGGGGCGATGGAATTTTCGGGCAGAGCAAGTCCTTGTGGGCACATCGAGGGCTCAGTCCGGTCTTGAGCGGTTGCGGGGAATTGCTCGTCGTGAGCTGCGCGTGGGTTGCCTTGTAGGCTTCGCGGGGATGAGCGATAATCTCGCGCCGCCAAGGTTGCTTGGCGAACAACACGAGTGTACACGGAATCTTTATGAACATTGCATTTATGATTTGGTCGGGGCTGTTGGTGTTGATCGCCTTGTTGTGGGCCTCACGACATCTGGCCTTGTCGCGGAACGCGCGTCTCGATAAACCGCTTTCGTCGGGCAGTTCAGTCAAACTTCCCACGCCCGCCCCGACCGTCTCGATGCTGGTGGCCGCCAAGGACGAAGAAGCCAACATCGAGACCTGCGTGACCACGATGTTGTCGCAGGATTACCCTGCCCTCGAAGTGTTTGCGATAAACGATCGCAGCACCGACCGCACGGCCGAGATCATCGAGGGCATCACGTCGCAAAACGGCATCCCGTACACGCCGCTGCACATCGCGGAACTGCGCGAAGGGTGGTTCGGCAAGAACAACGCCATGCACGAAGGCGTCCAGCACGCTCAGGGTGAATGGCTTTGTTTCACGGATGCCGACTGCCGGCAGACATCCGACAAGACAATTTCAGTGGCAGTCAGTTACGCGGTCGAGAATCAAATTGATTTTCTGTCCGTGTTGCCGGTGCTGGAGACCAAGAGCTTTTGGGAGCGCGTGTTGCAGCCGGTGTGCGCCGCGATCCTGGTGATGTGGTTTCGGCCTGAGAAGGTCAACAATCCAAAGTCGTCGGCTTCCTATGCGAATGGGGCGTTCATGCTGATGCGGCGCGACTTGTATGACGCAATCGGGGGTCACGAGCGAGTCAAGACCGAAGTCAACGAAGACATGCACATGGCCCGACTGACCAAGCAATCAGGCCGCCGGCTGCACGTGATCCAAAACGACGACTTGTATCTGACGCGGATGTACGCCAACTTCGGCGAATGCTGGCGCGGCTGGACCCGCATTTTTTATGGCTGCTTCGGCAGTTTCCGGCGGCTGGCGGTTTCCGCTCTTGTTCTGTCTCTTTCCAGTATTATGCCGTGGTGTTCGCTGTTTGCCGGCATGGTGGGTTGGCTCGCGGCTGAAGAGGGTTCCGCCTGGCGCTGGATTTTTCTGGCGAGCGCGTTGACGATTGCGATGCAGCAGTCCCTGCTGGTGCGGTTCTATCGCGTCAACCGAGCAAGTTCCTGGTACGTGCCCACGTACTTCATCGGGGCCGTCATTGCCTTCGGGATGTTGCTCAATGCCATGACGAAGCTGGGGGGCCTGCGCACAATGACGTGGCGGGGCACGACCTACCGTGGCGATCAACTCGCGACTCAAGGGGATCGCGTTGCTCGATAATCCTGATGCTCTAAAGCTGCTGGTCGCGGTCGTCGCCGTGTTGGCGGTGGTGTGGATCTGGCTCAAGATCTCGGCCGCCCGCCGCAAGCCGAAGATTCATCCGCGCTTGCAGAAGTACGCCGGTCCCGATGCCGAGTTTGCCCGCAAGCGTCGTGAAGAAGCATCCCACATCGTGGCCACCTCGAGCACGCAGAACATTGCCGGATACGAAATCGTTGAGCAATTCGAGGCCGTTTTCGTCGATGATTTCCGCAGGCCGGAGGAAGCGATCGAGGGTGTCAAAGCCGTCGCAGCCATGAAAGGCGCCAACGCGGTTGTCAACCTCAAACACGACCGCACCTCGGGCGGACGATGCTCGGCGAGTGGGGATGCCGTGGTCGTCAGGCGGAAGACATAATGAGCGGCGAAGAGACACAGACAGGCGATGCAAGCCCACGGGCATTCGTGACCGCCACGGGCTATCTCTTCCAGGTCGTGGGGTTCGTGCTGGTGATGGGGGGGTGCGTGCTGTGGGGCTTCGCCGGATTTGTGGAGGATCGACTGGATGAACCGATCAACACGGTCGGCGATTATTTCAAGAGCGATGCGCTGGTGGCGACGGTGTCGCTGGCGTGTATCCTCACGACGCTGGTGGCCGGCCTGGGACTCCTCGGCACGGGCCTGGGCCTGCAGGGCGAGAATCGCTCCAGCGGCCAATGGGCATTGGTCGTCACCGGCGTCCTGGCGGCTGTGTGGTGGGGAGGAGCCGTGACATTCTGGATCATCTCCGCGCCGATCTGGAAGATCATCGTCGCCGCATTTTCAGCGGGCGCCGGCTCGGTGTTGTTTCTGCTGGCCGGCAACAGCGCTCGAATCCTGAAGCTGCACCCGCCGCCGGACGACCTCAATGTGGTATCCGATGAATTTCTCGACAAATACTCGCGCCGCCACAGCGAATAAGAAGTAGAACGGGTGGGGAATGTGCGCGCCGAGGCCGTTCGCGCACTTGCCGTATCGGGTTCGCTGGGCGGACAGCCTGTTGAAACTGTGGAGCGGTTTATAATCTCTGGATGCAGGCAAGTCGACTATGATTGTCGGTGCGTCCTGACGAACACTGATGCCCTGGCAAGGAGCGAATTATGAGATTTGTACGTATTCTCGTTGCGGCGATTGCCGCGTCCTCGGTTGTTCTGTCCCAGGCGCAGGCGGCGGATCAGCCCGGCAAGTTTACATTGGCCAGGATCGTTCCCGCGGGCAGCCTGCTGTATCACCACCGTGTGGCCAATCCGGAACGTGAGTTTCTGACCAAGCACTGGAGTCACGTCTGGGAGGCCCTGCGGACGAGCGGCATCGAAAAAGATATCAAGAATCTGATCGCCTCCGAAGTCCCGACCGACGAGGATCGGGCGGATTTCGGTGAGCATTGGGCCAAGGCAGCCGAATTGTTCAAGGGCGTGAAGTGGAATGATTTGACGGCGAACGAATCGCTCATTTATTTCAAGTCGCTTGAGGATTGCGCATTGATGTTCAGGCCCAAGACTGAAACGCTGGCTTCGAACGTCCAGGGTCTGATCGCCATCCTGGAAGAACTGGCGAACATCGATGAGGACATCCGGCTGGAAAAGTCCGGCGCGCACGGCGGGCACATTTGGACCCTGAGTGCGCCCGACGCGCCGATCACGCTCAATCTATTTCGCCGGGGCGACGTGCTGGGCTTCACGATCAGTCAGACCGCCGCAAATGGTATCCTCTCCGCGCTGGCGCAGGCGCGTGAGTATGAGCGGCTGGTCGATACGCCGCGGTACCGCGAAGCCATGGCGCAGCTCCCCAAGCCCGAAGACAGCATAACTTTCATGGATGTGCATCATGTGCTTTCAATGGCGCGCGGGTTCGTCGACGACTTGATAAAAGCCGAGCGTGACCTCGACGGCGAGAGGGAAGCG
>JACZTW010000050.1 GCA_022573485.1 Planctomycetota bacterium | reverse complement strand
ATCGCCCTCCGCGTTGTCACCGGGCAGGAGCTTAGCGATCTGCCGGCCCGTAGTGATGTCAAACAGGTAGGCGGAGCCGGACCAGTCGCCGTTGTCGTCGTCCCGGTGGGCTCCGACGATGGCGGTCGTTCCGCTGATTGCGACGGAATAGCCGAACCGATCGCCCTCCGCGCCGTCGTCGGCCAGGAGCTTGAAGAGTTGATCGCCGACGTCAGCCTGCGCTGCGGCGGTGCTCAGGACTAATGCTGCCGCGGCAAGAAGCGGCATGAGACGACGCAGGTTCGTCACGACAATCGAACGGGAATTGAAGCACAACATCTTCGGCTCCTCCTCGCTGGCCCTGGATGCGATCGAATTGCTTATCCCATCCTAACGTGCAGGCCAATCCGCCTCAAGGCCGAGAAGCCGAATCCGTTACCTGCGAGGGCGAAAAAGGGGGTTCACGAGTGGAGCAGCCGACGAATCGCTGTCGATGAGCTCGCTGCTGCGCCGAGTCTGCCAAACGGCAAGCCAAGGGAAGCGTCGCTCGCAGTGGCTTGGCCGTTCGGCAGACTGCGCAATACAGATTGGTCGGATGGCCCATCTCGTTCGCCCGTCGACGGCGGGCGTCGAGGTGGGGGAAACGGATTTCGACGAATTCAGTTAGCACCGTAACGCAGAACGAATTCGAGTGCCCCATCTCAGCGCTTCGCTAATGAGATGGGCCACCCAGCCGGCAGGGGCGCCGGCCGCTACGAATCTCCTTTTGCTGATCGGTTGGCCTGCACAATTCCAGCGAGCGCCGGGCAAGTATTGGTAGTGGAGAGTCCGCGCGCGGGGGAAGGAGTGAAGAGTGAAGAGGAAGAAGGGAAAAGGGAACAGGGAAAAGGGAACAGGGAAAAGGGAAGGGGAATCGCCGTTCGACGAGCTCAGGGCAGGGGAAGAGGAGAGCATTCCGGAGAGGTCCGTCTGAATTCTGCAATCTTCAATCTGAAATTTGAAATCCGCAATCTGCAATCCACAATTTCAATGAAAGGGGTTATGACTATGGCGAAGACGAAAACAACACCGAACAAGATCGAGGCGAATCGGCGTAATGCGAAAAAGTCGACCGGGCCTCGGTCGGCAGCGGGGAAAGCAAAGTCCAGCCGCAACGCAGTCAAGCACGGGCTGCTGGCTGGCCTGATCGTTTTGGCGGATCATAAAGACGAAGATCCGCAACAGTTCGGCCTCCTGCTCGACGGGCTGCGGGACGACTATCAACCGCAAAGCACGATCGAAACGCTGCTGGTCGAGCGTTTGGCGGCGTCGTTTTGGCGGCTGCGGCGGGCGTATCGGTTTGAAGTCGAGGCCATCACGCGGGCCAACCGGCCGAACCCGCTGGCGGACGCACTGGATGAGCTATCGCCGCTGCCGCCCGTCAAACGCGGCGAGCGCATTCTGCCTTCGCCGTACAGTCTGGACCGCCTGATCCGCTACGAAACCATGATCGATCGCGAATTGCTCCGTACCATGCGCCAGCTCGAGTCGCGCCAACGCCTCCGCAAGATCGAGCAAGCACCGGATCATCATGCCCAGGCTCGGCCTTTGTTGAGCCGGGCCCTTCAGGGTCCGGACCGCGCACAGCCTGTCGCGACCGAAGTCCGTGGCCTGAAGGCCACGGCTGAACATGGAGACGCGAAAGACCTGAGGCAGCAAGCCGCCGGCAAAGCGCCTGCGCCAAACGAACCCACGGCCATGCCAAGCGCAGGCTCCGCAACACGTTGCGAGCGGCGGAGCAGTTCCGCAAGAATTGTGCCACCGGCGGTATTCCGCGGCGCAGTGTGCCACGGTCCGCGGCGGCGGATCGGCCGTGCGCCGGGAATCAGAAACACCGCTCACAGAGCCGTGGCACAATCTATCGGGGATTCCCCATCCTCGCCGCGCGGGGTTGGGGCAGCAGTGCGGTCCGGCCGGAGGACCGGCCGGCTCGCCAGCCGGATGTGAACGACGCGGCGGTTCATGGTAGGATGCAAACATGCAAAGCAAAGCGAAAACAGTTGCGCAATATCTGTCCGCACTGCCCAAGGACCGGCGCGAGGCGCTGAAGGCGGTGCGGTCCACGATCCTCAAGAACTTGCCCAAGGGCTATGCGGAGGGCATGCAGAACGGCGCGATCGGCTACTTCGTGCCGCACAGCATATACCCGCCCGGATACCACTGTGATCCCAAGCAGCCGCTGCCTTTCGGGGGGCTGGCGTCGCAGAAGAACCACATGGCGATCTACTTGATGTGCGTTTACAGCGACCCCGAACTTGAGGCCTGGTTTCGCGAGGCGTGGGCCAAGACCGGCAAGAAGCTGGACATGGGCAAGTCGTGTGTGCGGTTCAAGAAACTCGACGACGTGGCGCTGAACGTGATCGGCCAGGTGATCCGGCGGGTGCCGGTCAAGAAGTTCATCGAGTTCTATGAGTCGGCGATCCCGGCGGCGCGCCGGAGCGCTGCCAAGAAGAGCGCTCAAAAGCGCAGCCCAAGCACAACCGCCAAGACCACGACCGGAAAATCCAAGAAGAAGAAAAAACGCACCGCCAAGTCCACGCGCAAAATCTCAGTGAGGCGAGAGACGTGAATGCGGAATGCCCGGTCCTTGTCCTGCGTCGGCGTGAAGCGCAGTTTGCGGGTGGTCGGTTGTCGAGCAGGCTTGAAAGCGGGCGATCGGATTCGAACCGACGACGTCCATCTTGGGAAGCCGGCAGCCTACCTCTGAATTGCGCCCGCATGCTTGATTCAAGCAATTATAGGAGCTTGCAGCTTTGGGCCACTCCGTCGTGAACCGCCGTCGGTCCTTTGAACTCCGTCTGGTTACATGCAGACTTCCAGGTTTCTTCCCGCTCTGGCAACCCTCACGCATTCTGCACGTCTGGAGTTCGGAGGCAGGCATGGAGCATGTCAAAAAGATGGAGGTGTGTTCCTACTGACCGCCAAGGGGCCAGAGTGATGTCCTGCTTGGGCCGTCGCATTGTGACCCGCAAGCGTGATTGCTCAGGATGGCCTGGCTGGACTCGATGCATCGGTTATGAAGAAATTGGCATGGATGATCTTTCTGGCTGCGGCCGTTGTCTCTTCCGCCCGCACAGCAGGCTGGCCGGCCGGCACAACGGTTGGGACCGGCTTCGCCAGCGCTGAGCCGAGTAGCGAAGAACAAGTGCTCCGCGTGATGGTCTTCGATCCTACTTCGATGAAGGAAGCCTGGGACCAGTTGATTGAACTGGCCCGCGAGTTTGAAGACGACAATCCCGGCGTGCGCGTCAAACTGCTGTCCGAAGGCGGCGGGGGGGACGTGCTCACGAAGCTCAAGATCATGCTGGCCGCTCGCCAGCCGCTCGATGTCGTTGCCATCGATGTGCTCGAGTTCTCCACCTTCCTCGCCGACGGCGTGCTGCTCGATCTGCAGCCATACTTCGACCGTGATGCCACGTGGGATCCGGCTGCGTACTACCAGACCGTTCTGGATGCGTTCCGCGGCCCGAACGGGCACCTCTACGGCCTGCCGTCCACTTTCACACCTTATGTCATGTACTACAACATGGATATCCTTGACCGCGCGGGAATCTCCTACCCGACTGCGGGCTGGACTTGGCAGGATCTCTTGGCGATCGCACGGGCATGCACCCAACGCACTGATCGCGGCCGACAATGGGGCATCTCGATCACGCAATGGCCTCAGGCGCTCGCCCCCTGGATATGGCAGAACGGCGGACGATTCTTCAATGATGACTTGACGCGTTGCACGCTCGACGAACCTGAAGCGGTCGAAGCCATCGAGTTTCTGGCGCGGCTCTTCCACGTGGAGCAGATCGCCGCGACGGATGCCACGATTGAGGGCCAACTGACCCGCGGCGAGTTTCAGGCCGGCAACGTCGCCCTCTACGGACCCGTTGGCTACTGGGAGGTCTACCGCTTTAAGGAGATTCGTGACTTCAAGTGGGACGTCTGTCCGCTGCCGCGCGGCAAGGAAGCAGCCACGTCCATCGCCCTCCGCAGCTACGTGGGCCTGCGTCATTCCAAGTATCCGGAGCTGACGTACAAGTTCATCCGTATGCTCGCGGAAGAGAAAATGTCGCGCACGCTCGCCCAGATTGGCAATGGTGTGCCGGGCCTGAAGAAGGTCGCCCGGAGCGAGTCCTTCCTGAAACCAGACGTAGCCCCGCGAAGCGAGCAGGTGTTCCTGGACGCGATCGAACACGCGCGCTTCTTGCCTGTATTCGCCAATTGGCGCGAGATCAGGCACCTCCTTCAGGCAGAACTGCAAGATTGCCTGATCTTCGGCAAGACCGACGCCAAAACCGCTTGCGCTCAAAGCGCGGTGAAGATCAACGAGTTCCTAAGGCGCGAAAGCTACGAGCGTAACCGTCCGCCTGCTCCCGTTTGGCTGCTCGCAACGATCACTGCCGCGGTCGGCTTGGGCCTGCTCGCGGCCTTCTGGATCTGCCGCGGTCAACCGCCACACCGCCTGGGCCGAAGTGAAGAGCGGGCCGGCTACCGCTTCATTGGTTTGTGGGCCTTGGGATTCGTGCTGTTCACGATGGGCCCGATGCTGGCTTCGCTGGCACTGTCGCTCACGGCGTGGACCTCGATCCGCCCCATCAGCGAAGCCCGCTGGGTCGGACTGGACAATTACTACCGCATGTTTGCAGATGCGAGTTTCTGGAAATCAGTTTGGGTGACCGTCGAGTATGTCGCTTTCAGCGTTCCCTTGTCACTGACTTTGGCGCTCGGTCTGGCTTTGCTTGTGCGGCGTGGTCATGCGGTCTTTCGGACCGTCTATTACATGCCGACGATCGTGAGCCTGGTGGCCTTGGGCGTCATTTGGCGTTGGATTCTCGGTTCCGATTGGATCACCGCCGTGCTGGGCGCCCGCTGGATCGAGTCGGAACATTGGATCGTGCCCGGCTTCGTGCTCATGAGCGTGTGGGGCGTGGGTGTGCCGATGATGATCTTCCTCGCCGGCTTGCAGGGAATCGACTCTGCGTTGTACGAGGCTGCCCGGCTGGACGGCGCCCCGCGCTGGCGACTGTTCGCCCACATCACTCTGCCGCAACTGGCGCCCGTGCTGCTGTTCAATCTCGTCATGGGCGTCATCGGCGCTTTTCAAGTCTTCGCCCAACCATATGTCATGACGGGCGGCGGCCCCGGTAACGCATCATTGTTCTACGTGCTCTATTTGTTCAAGACCGCATTCCGCTTCCAGCACATGGGTTATGCGTGCGCATTGGGTTGGGTGTTGTTCCTCACCCTTTTGGGTTTGACGCTGCTGCTCCTGCGCCAGGCGAAATCGTGGGTCCATTATGAAGGGGCAACCGTCTGAAATATGTCCTGCTCATTCTAACGGCGATTGTATTCATAGCGCCCTTCGCCTGGATGGTCAATGCCTCGCTGAAGGCCGAAGGCCAAGCCATCGAGCACCCGCTCACGCTGCCCGCCGAGCCGCAATGGGGCAACTACTCCGAAGCGTTGGCACGGATGGGAGCCTTCGACCAAAGCAACACCCTGCGCGGCTTCGCTCGGCTTACCGGCAATACGATGCTGATCGCCGGGCTGACCATTCTGTTTCAGCTCGTGACTTGTTCGATGGCGGGCTATGCTTTCGCTCGGCTGCGCTTTCGCGGGCGCAATCTGCTCTTTGTGCTGGTGCTGGCGACCATGATGCTGCCCATGCAAGTAACGGTGATCCCACAGTTCATCCTGTTTCAGCAGCTTGGTTGGATTGATACGTTCTATCCCCTAATCGTGCCGAGCCTTCTGGGCGGCAACCCGTTTTTCATATTTCTGTTCCGGCAGTTCTTCTTGACCATTCCGCGTGACGTGGTCGAAGCCGCGCACATGGATGGTTGCAGTTGGTGGGGCATCTACCGGCAGATCATGCTGCCGCTCTCGCGGCCCGTGTTGGCCGCCGTTGCAGTGTTTGCGTTTCTGTTCGTGTGGAATGACTTGTGGACGCCTCTGATCTATCTTAACTCGCCGGAGAACGCCACGCTGACGTTGGCGTTGGCGGGCTTCAGCCGTACCTTTCGCGTGGCCGTCGAGCTGTTGATGGCCGCTTCCACGGTGGTGCTGCTGCCCGGCTTGGTTGTCTATTTCCTGACGCAGAAGTACTTTGTCACCGGCGTGCGACTCTCAGCAGCCAAGAGATAAGTTCATGGACCAAGATGCTCTTCCAGCCTGCAGAACCCAAGGAGCCGCAGGCTTCCCTTCGGGTCTGAGCCTCAGGGTCGAAGACAGCCTGCGCGGATCTCAAATTCACTATAGCGTCCCTGCCCCAAGAAAGCTCAGCGTATGAAATCGCCGAACTACGTACTCAAAGAGGCCCGCTGGTTCGCATGTTTCGACGATTCGGGCCAGATCGTTCCCTGCGCCGAGAGCTTGGCGGGCATTTACTTCCAGGACGTGCGACTGGTGAGCGGCTTGCAGTATCGCTTCGAGGATATCGACTTCAGTGCGCTGTGGGTCGATGACTCCCAGACTCACAGGCTGCGGTTCCACTGCACCAACCAGAGCTTCATGACCCGCTTCACGCCCGGCGCACTCGAACTGTGTGTAGACAAATTCACGGTTTCGGACGGCTACATCGAGCGCTTGGAATTCGTCAATCGGGCGGAGTTTGCGATTGAAGGGCACTTTGAGATCAGCCTGCAACTCGACTTCTCAGACTTGATCGAAGTGCGCCAGATTCTCCGCGACCGCTGGGAGCGCGAATGGAATGTCCGGCAAGTGGACGAATACACGATTAATGCTCACTACAAGGGACGCACTGGTTATCTGGTCAGCACCGCAGTGCGCTGCGACCGGCCGATCGAACTTCGTGAGCAGGCTCGGCTCGCGTTTCCGATCGCCCTTGAGCCGGACGAGCGCTGGAATCTTGAATTGACCATCGGCGCCAGCATCGGTGGTGCGGACGTGCAAATGCCCGAGCCAGCCGCTTCCGAGCAGCGCCTCGAAGCCGCCGTACATGACTGGCGAGCGTCGCTGACCCACATCGAGACGGATAACGAAGAAGTCAACCGCGTGCTGGCCCGCAGCGCGGATGATCTGCGCGCTTTGTGGCTGGGCTCGGACGATTCGGGCTGCTTCGCCGCGGGAATCCCGCACTTCGTGGCTTGCTTCGGACGCGACAGCCTGATTGCCTCGTTCGAGTTTCTGATGATGAATTCGCGTCAGGCCAAGAGCACGCTCCGCGAACTGGCGCGCCATCAAGGCCAGAAGATCAACCGCCAAAGCGAGGAGGAGCCGGGCAAGATTCATCACGAAATCCGCGGCGGGGAGCGTTCCGACCCGGCCGTCTATCCCTACACCTACGGCACGGTCGATGCCTCACCGCTGTTCGTCGTGCTGCTCGATCATTACTTGTTGTGGACGGGCGATATCGACTTCGTGCGCGAGATGGAACCGATTCTTCGTGGCATATTGGAGTGGTGCGCTCAGTACGGCGACATCGACCAAGACGGCTTCATCGAGTACGAAAACCTCAAAGAAGGTCAACTTGGGCTGACACACCGCGGCTGGAAGGACGGCGAACCCGCGGCAGTGACGATGAGCGATGGCACCCTGCCGAGCTTCCCGATCGCCATGGTTGAAGTGCAGGGATACTACTACGACGCCTTGGTCGGCTTGGCCCGCATGTTTGACTTGCTCGGCGACCAGCAAACTGCCAAGCGCTGCAACCAGGCTGCCGAAGCACTGAAGCGGAAGTTCAACGAGCAGTTCTGGTGGCCGGAGGAGCAGTTCTTCGCTATGGCACTGGACGGCGACAAGAACATCGTTGACTCGGTAGGCAGCAACGCCGGGCACTGCTTGATGGGCGATTTGGTAGATCCCGACAAGCGCAAGCTGCTGGCACGGCGGTTTCTGCAAGATGACTTGTTCAGCGGTTTCGGCGTCCGCACGCTGAGTACCCATGCCCGGGGCTATTCAGCCGCCCGCTATCAGCGCGGCGCTGTGTGGGCCCATGACAATGCGCTTATCGCCTACGGCTTGAGCCGCCACGGCGACACCCGCGAAGCCAACCGCATTGCTTCTGGCATCCTGCAGGCTGCGGCGCAGTTTCCGAACGGCCGACTGCCCGAGCTGTTCTCGGGCTTGTCGCGCCATGCGACGAACGATAAAGTCGTACCCATCCCCATCGCGTGCCAGCCGCAGGGCTGGGCCGCTGCCAGTCCGTTCCTGCTGCTTCAAGCAGTTCTCGGCATCTTCCCCGACGCGCTCAACCGCCGCATCACGGTCCGCCCGGACCTGGTCGGCGCACCCTTCGCCCGAGTTTCCGTTCGCGACCTTGCCTTCGCCGGCGGCGCGCTGTCTATGGAGTTCACGGTCCGCGATGGTCGAACGATCGCCGACATCGTCGAGCAAGATGGCGACTTCGATATCCGGATTGAACAAGCGAAGCCAAGCACCTTGGATCATTAGGAATGGCTGCAACGCGTTCACAAATGCGATTCTACGTCACTCAAATGACGATACGTAACGCAAGTCACGACAAGTACTTACCGTTGTTTGGATATCTGGAAGGGGGCGGGGTATCAACAATTGGGCTACCACTTCAGGCTCCTAACTTTAGTATACCTATATGATCCGAAACTTCGTCATCCGGCAATCTGGCGTGTCGCCCCTGGTGCGACGGCGCATTGAGCGTCTGCGATTGGAACATTTCCAGCGAATCCAGCATGTGGAAATAATTGTTTCCACGGCCACAGCAAATGGGAAGTCCTGTGTCGATGAATGACCACGTTGGGTCGTGGACCAGACCCACGTTCCAAACCTGAAGGAGTGCCCACAATGCCGACTGCACAAGACATACTCGCCAAGAAACGCAAGAACGTGGCTATCATCGGCGAAGAGGCCACGGTCATGGAGGCTGCGAAGATCATGAGCGATCAGCACATCGGCTCGCTGGTCGTCGGTCGAGCTGAGAGCGTCGTGGGGATCTTCACCGAACGCGATGTTCTCAATCGCGTAGTCGCCAAGCATCTTGACCCCATGAAGACCATAATAAAGGACGTCATGACGACACCGGTGGCGTGTTGTCAGCCGACGACGAAACTGGCTGAATGCCGCAGTGTGATGACGGAAAAACGGATTCGGCATCTGCCTGTGGTGGAGGATAATAGGCTTGTGGGCATGATTTCCAGTGGGGACATCCTCGCCATGGAACACGGAGACCAGCAGCGGACGATCGAGTACATGTACGAGTATCTGTATGAAGGCACTCGCTAGGGCTCGCTGGCGCGGAGCCATCAGCTACGGGCCGTCAGCCGTCTTGGGGCACGCGGAGCGCATGTGCTTTGAAGCTGATGGAGTTTCTTGACGGACGGTACTGAACCCCATATGTTGGGCGAGGATCAGGGCGCGCTGAATTCCTACGGCTTGAAAATATTGACAGGCGTGGTCAACAGCGCACGGATAAGCACCGTCGCCCCCTGTTCGTAGAGGATAAGAAAGTCGCCGCGGTGTTGTCGCTTGGCGACGTTTGTGAACTGGGTCATTACGACTCAGGACTGCACAATTCGCCACCTCGAGGACGACATCTAGCTGATGACCTTCTTTTCGGCAGAAACGGCGTTCTATTATCTGGCAACCGCCAGCGTCGCCAGCGCGATTCTGGCCGTAACACGGAAAAATCCTGTCCACAGCATGCTCTGGGTGCTGGCCCTCTTCCTGCACGTGGCGGGCATCTTCCTGCTGCTGGGCGCGGAGTTCCTGGCGGCGGTACAGGTCATCGTGTACGCGGGCGCCATCCTGGTCTTTTACATCTTTGTTGTGATGCTGCTCGACCTGCCGGGCGAGGAGGCGCGGCCGCGGTTCGGCAAACATTGGCCGTTCGCTGCTGCCGTGGGGCTGTCCTTTGCAGTCTTGGCTTGGCTCCCCCAAGTCGAAACGCTCGACCCCGTTGGAGCTGGAGTCGCGCCCACCGCAAAGCGCATGGCAGCGGAAGGCCCACCTCTGGGCAGCCTTTCGCAGGTAGGCTTGGCGCTCTTCGGTCCGTTCGCATTGCCCTTCGAGATCGCATCGCTGGTGCTCTTGGCCGCCATTGTCGGCGCCATCACGCTCGCCAAGAAGAGGACAGCAGAATCATGATTGTGCCCATGAGCGCCGTTCTGGGATTGAGCGCTGTCCTCTTTGGAATCGGCGTGTTCGGCTTCCTTGCCCGGCGCAACATAATCCTGATGCTCGTCTCGGTTGAGGTCATGCTTAATGCAGTAAACCTCAGTCTGGTCGGCTTCAGCCGGCAGTTCGATGATCCGCGCGGCCAGATCCTGGCCCTCTTTGTAATTGCCGTGGCTGCTGCAGAGGTAGCGGTCGGTCTGGGGCTCGTGATCGCCCTGAACCGGAACAGGCCTGGGGCCAGCGTGGCGGACCTGACCCAACTCAAGTGGTGACAGCGGAGGAAAGTTTGATTTCGTTCATGCCCCTGCTCGTGGTACTCATCTCGGCCGTGGGTGCGCTCCTCATCGCATGCACTGGCCAGCGTCGGGCCAATCTGAGGGAGTTCTGGTCCGTTGCGGCCGGTGTCCTGATGTTCGCCCTTATAGCCAGCATGATTCCGGAGGTTTTGGCGGGCGGTTCGCCGGAATGCGTGCTCTTTCGGATCCTTCCCGGCATTGAACTCGCTTTTCGCGTAGATGCCTTCGGTCTCCTCTTTGCCTCGGGGGCATCGCTCCTGTGGATCGTGACTTCGTGCTACTCGATCGGCTATATGCGTTCTCTGAAAGAGCACGCTCAAACCCGGTACTACGCCTGCTTCGCTCTGGCGCTGTCCGCCACGATGGGGGTGGCCTTCTCCGCAAACCTCTTCACGCTGTTTCTGTTTTATGAAGCCTTGACTCTGGTCACCTACCCCCTCGTGGGCCACAAGGAGACGGCCGAGGCCAAGGCGGGCGCCCGCAAGTACATCATCTATCTTCTAGGTGCTGCCAAGGTGTTGCTGCTGACCGCCATTATTCTGACCTACAACGTGGCTGGAACCCTCGAGTTTCAGAGTGGCGGGATAATGCCTGCTGCGAAGCTCACCGAGCAGCCCATGCTTCTTTTGATAATCTTCGCCCTATTCCTGTTCGGATTCGCCAAGAACGCGCTCCTGCCGCTGCACAGTTGGTTGCCGGCTGCCATGGTGGCCCCTACCCCGGTCAGCGCATTGCTGCATGCGGTGGCGGTGGTCAAGACCGGGGTCTTTTCCACACTGCGGGTTTTTCTTTTCGTCTTTGGTGCTGATGCCATGCGCGAAATCGGCGCGGACCAACTGGCTTTGGTGGCCGCTTCAGTGACCATCCTTGCCGGATCATTCCTGGCGCTCGCCCAGGACAACCTCAAAGCCCGGCTGGCCTACTCTACGGTGAGCCAGCTCTCCTACATCATCCTGGGCGGGGCGCTTTTGAACGCCAGCGGGGTGCTGGGCGGCATCGCCCACATCACCAACCACGCAGTGTCGAAGATTACACTCTTCTTATGCGCCGGCTCGATTTATGTATCCACGAGAAAGACCGCAATCAGCCAGATGTCCGGCTTGGCCAAGCGCATGCCGTGGACGATGGCCGCATTTACGATTGCATCACTGAGCGTGGTGGGTATTCCCGGCACGTCGGGGTCCGTCTCCAAGTGGTTCTTGGCTCTTGGCGCGCTGGAGCTGCATAGCCTTACCTTGTTAGGGATACTCCTGGTCAGCTCCCTTCTCACCGCCGCCTACCTCGGTCAGGTCGTGTACAAGGCCTACTTCGAGGAGGCGCCGCAGACGAACGAGGAGGTCCGCGAGGTGCCCTGGATGGTTGCGCCCTTGACGATCAGCGCAGCCGCAAGCCTGATCCTGGGCCTCTACCCAACACCTGTTTTGGAACTGGCTGAAAGGGTAATGCAGTGAACTTCTTAGAAAGACTGCTGGAAAATCCAATCCGCGTCACCCGGATCAAGCGCTGGTTCTATGTAGGCCTGGCGATCGTGGCTGCGGCGGAAATCGTTCTGCCGTTCCTGTTTCCCAGCGATCACTCCCATTTCGGGTTCGAGCGCTTCCCCGCCTGGGGCTCGCTCTATGGGTTGGCCTCCTGCGTGGCGATCATCCTGGTGTCCAAATTCATCGGCAAGATCTGGCTCATGCGTCGCGAAGACCATTATGACTCTTGAATTTTTGAATTTGCAGTGGGTGCATCCAGGGCTCTTGCTCATCGTTGGCGCCTGGGCAATACCCTTTCTCAAAGGCCGCATTAAGCGGTTGGCGATGCTGCTTCTGCCTGCCGCTGCTCTGTTGGTCTGCCTCCGTATGACGCCCGGCAGCTATGGCGAGGTGAGCTTCCTCGGCCAAGACCTCGTGTTTGGCAGAGTGGACAAATTAAGCCTGATGTTCTCCTATGTCTTCTCGATCATGGCCTTTCTGGGCATGGTCTACTCGCTCCACGTGCAGGACGATGCCCAGCACGTGAGCGCCCTGACCTATGCGGGGGCGGCGCTTGGTGTGACCTTTGCCGGGGACTTCCTCTCGCTCGCCGTATTCTGGGAACTCCTGGCAATCTCATCCGTGCTTTTGGTATGGTTGCGCCGCGAACCCTCTGCCATCGCAGCCGGGTTCCGTTACCTTCTGGTCCATGTATTCGGTGGGCTGCTCCTCCTGGCAGGGATCGCGGTGCATTTTGGGCAGACTGGGTCACTTGCTTTCGAGGACATGGGTGCTTTCTCCGGCGGGCTGGCCTGGACCTTGATCCTCGTAGCCTTTCTCCTCAACGCAGCGGTCCCGCCGCTGGGGGCATGGCTTCCCGATGCCTATCCCGAAGCCACCGTCACGGGCGCGGTCTTCATGACGGCCTTTACAACCAAGTCCGCGGTCTACGTCTTGATCCGCGGGTTCGCCGGGACGGAGATCCTGGTGTGGCTGGGCGCAGCCATGGCGGTCTATGGCGTGGTCTACGCAGTATTGGAAAACGACGCGCGCCGGCTATTGGCCTATCACATTATCAGCCAGGTCGGCTATATGGTCTGCGGTGTGGGAATCGGGACTGCACTGGCGCTCAATGGCGCCACGGCCCACGCCTTCGCGCACATTCTCTACAAGGGGTTGCTCTTCATGGGCGCCGGCGCCGTCCTGCAGATGACCGGGCGGCGGAAACTCAGCGAGATGGGGGGGCTGTACAAGACCATGCCGGTCACCCTTGGGCTCTACATGGTCGGCGCCTTTGCCATCTCGGCAGTACCGCTCTTCAGCGGCTTCGTGAGCAAGTCCATGGTGATCTCGGCGGCCGGCGAGGCCCATCTGGGAGTGATCTTTCTCATGCTCACTCTGGCGTCGGCCGGGACGTTCCTGCACACGGGCCTCAAGCTTCCTTATTACATGTTCTTCGGCAAGGAGCCGCGGGCTTCAGCCCGCGCGGCGCAGCCCAAGGAGCCGCCCAGAAACATGCTGGTGGCCATGGGACTGGCTGCGGCTGCGTGTGTTTTGATCGGGGTCTTCCCCCGACTCCTGTACCAGCACCTTCCAAACCCAGTGGATTACGTCCCCTATACGCTGCAGCACGTGACGAGCACACTTGGCATGTTGGGCTTCACGGCGCTGGGTTTCTTCCTGCTCCTTAAGCAACTCGACCCAAAGCCCACGATCAGCCTCGACACGGACTGGTTCTACCGCCGAGGTTCAGCCGGCATTGTGAAGTTCGTCGAAGGGCCTTTGGCGCGTGTTGAGTCCGGCTTCGTTGGAGAGATCTATGAGTTCGTGATACGGCTGCCGGTGTTGGGCGCGGCCAATCTCTTACGCAAACTCGACGGCCTCGTCGATTCGGCACTTGTGGGTGTGGGACGTTCAACCCTGTCCTTGAGCCGGATCTTGAAGACCGTGGCGAGCGGCCACGCACAGCATTACGGTCTGATGATGGCGGCTGGAATTCTCGTACTCCTGGCTTTGGCGGTGTTCAGCCGATGACTGCGTATCCAGTCCTTACGGTCACAACATTTCTGCCCATCGTGGGTGCGGCCCTGGTCCTGCTCCTTGGCAGCGAGCGGCGCGCGCGCTGGATTGCGCTGGCCACGACCGTAGCGACCTTGGCCGTCTCGGCACCGCTCTACTTGCAGTTCGACAAGACCTCGAGCGCTCTGCAATTCGTCGAGTCTCATGACTGGATCCCGTCGTGGAATATCGCCTACGGCATGGGAGTGGATGGCATCAGCCTTCCGTTCATCTTCCTCGCCGCACTCTTGACCATCTTGTGCGTCAGCGCCTCCTGGACTGCGATCCAGACGCGGGAGCGGGAGTTCTACGCGGCGCTACTGGTCGCGGAGACCGCGATGATCGGGCTTTTTGCCGCGTCGAACCTCTTTCTCTTCTTTGTCTTCTGGGAGCTTATCGTCGTTCCCCTCTTCCTGCTCATCGGCGTTTGGGGAGGACCAGCGCGCGTCTACGCTGCGGTCAAGTTTCTGATCTTCACTCTGACCGGGAGCGTCTTGATGCTTGTGGGTGTGATCGCCGTGCATCACTCCTGCGGCACGTTGGACTTCCAGGCCCTTGCGCTCGGCGAGGTGCGCCTTCCGCCGACGCAGCAGGCCTGGATTTTCGCGGCATTTCTAGCTGCCTTCGCCGTCAAGATACCCATGTTCCCGGTGCATACCTGGCTCCCGGACGCCCACACCGAAGCTCCAACCGCGGGAAGCGTGATCTTAGCGGGGATCGTCCTCAAGATGGGCGCTTACGGTTTCCTGCGGGTCTCGCTTCCCATACTTCCCGAAGGCGTGCAGCTTTTCCGCGAGCCCATGTTAGTCCTCTCTGTGGTGGCCATTGTCTACGGCGCGTACGTCACATTGGTCCAGACGGACATCAAGCGTCTCATCGCCTTCTCGAGCGTTAGCCATATGGGTTTCGTCACCCTGGGCATTTTCACACTCAAGCGCAGCGGCGTCGAAGGCGCGGTCCTCCAGATGATCAACCACGGAATCGTTTCCGCCGCGCTGTTCTTGTGCGTCGGCATGATCTACGAGCGCACCCACACGCGCGAGATCAAGGACTACGGGGGGGTCGGCAAATCCGCGCCGGTCTACTCCATCTTTCTGGCGCTCTTTTGTCTGGCGGCCGCGGGATTCCCGGGTTTGAATTCATTCGTAGGGGAGTTCCTCATAGTCAGCAGCGCCTTTAAGACCCAAGCCTGGCTCGGGGTCATGGCTGTGTGGGGCGTTGCCCTGGGAACGGCTTACCTTGTTTGGCTCTACTATCGCGTGGTCATGGGTGAGATGAACCCCGGACTCGAAGGGCTCAAGCTGGAGCTCAACGCCCGTGAAGTGGCGACGCTCGCGCCGCTGGCCTTACTCGCTGTAGGTCTCGGGCTCTACCCTGATTGTGTCCTGTCCTATCTTCGAGCTCCCGTGGCAGCGCTCCCCGGAGTCATGTCATGAACGGTGCGGCCACCGGTGGTGCGACCGCCAGTGGTGCGACCACCG
>JACZTW010000049.1 GCA_022573485.1 Planctomycetota bacterium | reverse complement strand
GAATGGAAAAACGGACTCCATCACTCATCCGCACCCATTGAAGGAAATGAGACTTCGGATGACTCCAAGGAGCCGCGGGCTTCAGCCCGCGCGGATTCCCGCTCAGAACGAACCTCTCCCTCGCCCACCCTTTCCGGACCCGCTTCAATCAACCACTTCTCAATATTGGCGATCGCCGTTCGATCGTTCGATGCTTCCCACGTGCTGGGCCGGCTCGCATTTTCCCAAGTCAAATACTGCACCAGCGCTTCCAGTTCCTCCGCAGTGCCGGCGAAGGGCGGCATGAACGGCTTGGTGAATTGCAGTTTGGCGATGTTCATGCGCTTTTGATCGAGCGCCCAGGACCCCGTCAAGTGGGTCAAGCCGTTGGCGCCCGAAACTGTGTGACACACGCTGCATTGAAAGCGATAAACGCGCGCTCCGAGGCGGAGTTGATCGTTCAGATACGCGCCGGCATTGCGCAATGGATAGGGATCCGCGGTGACTGAGCCGACCGCGCGCAGGCGCACGACTTCCTCCCGTGTGATCGAGTTGGCATAGAGCGTCTGGCGAACGGTGTAAGGCTTGCGTGAACCCTCGCGCACGAACTCACCACCGGCGGTGGCCGCCAAAGCCAGGGCGCAGAGCAGCGCTGCGGTGGCGCCGTTGATGTACAAACGCTGCCAGACCAACGCCACGATCGCATACAGGCCGATCAACAGCGAGGCGCCCACGCTCAACGCGACAAACATTGTCATGGCTGGGCTGCCGCCCAGCAGCCACGAGCGGCTGTCGGCGGGGATGGCCTGCAGATACCACACGCCCAGCGCCGGCATCAGCACCATCGGCGCCAGCAGATGCGCGGCGCGATTGATCAATTGTCGCTTCCGCTCCACGTCCAGCCCGGTCATGGTATTGATCACCACGCAGGCCGCCAGAGACGCGATGGTCAGCGACGTGACGGAGCGATAAAACAACGAAGGCCAGAAGCTGGTATTGAAGAAACCGGACCACACCTTCCCGTCGGCCGTCCACGCGCCCGGGGTGAGCTGCCACGACAGGATGCCGTTGATCCAGAACAAGCTGAACCAAGCCGCCGCAGTATAAATCAGCAACAATTGCATGCGCCGGCGATTGAGCAAGAGTCCGCCGTAGCGATAAAACATGTAACCCGCGACGACCTCCAGCGCGAAGAACGTCCACTCGATCGCCCAGACCCAATGGAATTCGTGCACCATCAGTCCGATGGTGCGCGGGCTGATTTGGATCGCCGCGAACCACATGCCCACGCCGGTCAAGGCCCCGAGCACGAAGCTGATCAGCACCAGGAACTTGAAATAGCTGTCCAGAAACTGCTGCGCCGCCGCGCATCGGCCGGTGTGCGCGAGCCACTGGAAGTAGCACATGATCGCCCCGCCGCCGATGGCGAACTGCGCCAGAAAGACGTGTACGATCCCCAGCCCGCCGATGACCATCCCTTTCATCACCGGGCCGAAGTCGTTGATCGGATAATAATAAGGCAGATCCACACCCATCACGCCCGACCTTTCACTGGGCGTGCAGTGTACCCGCCAGAAATCGCACGTGCGAGTTTCTTTCCCTTCCGATCCACTCGCGCAGCCCAAACGAGACATATATAGCCCGCCGCATGCTGCGGGTCTTCTCTTCGGCGGGAGAAACCATCAATTATGGATCGCGCAAAACTCGTCGGTTGTCCTGACGCCTCCATATTTTGGATTCACGGATGCAGTGTGATTGACAGGATCGTGATCTCTCCCTGCTTCGGACCGTAGCACCAGAACAGGCGGTAGGCTGCCGGCGTTTTCTGTTGCACGTATGCTTCGAAGACCTTGGCATTTCTGTCGTATGGGTGTTGCAGGGAATGAAACTCGTGGGTTTGCAAGCCGGGATGTCTGGGGTTCTCAAGCAGGAGCGTGATGCACTTGTGGACTTGTTTGAACAGTCCTTCGGCCTTGCTGGATTTGCTCTTGCGCGACTTCCGGCGGTGTTCCAGAGCGGCTTCAGCGCTCCGCTTCAGCCGGTTGTATGTTTCCAGCGCTTCGACTGACCAGTGCGGCGAGAAGGCCATTCAGTCCTCAAGCTCATCCGCCAATGTCTGGTCCGCTTGCAAGTCCGGCGGGTTCTCTGCGAACTGCCCTTTGGTCGCCTGCTCGATACCCTTCGTTATCGAATCGAGCGCCTCCGGGTTGCTCCACAGCCACGCCTCGCGTTGTGGCACCACCACCGCCAACTCGATCACGACTTTCGTCGGGCCATCCTCACGTACAATCACGTGCCGGCCTGCAAACCGCGCGCCCAAGTTCAATCGCCCTCGGCTGTCCACCGCTTTGGTCACAGCATCTGCCATCGCGTCATACCTCCCACAACCAATAATCAAGTATAACCCATAATGGGTCTTTGGGCAAATAGATTATTCCCATTTTGGGTATTCACTTCTATCGTCGCACCGGTGGCCTAGAGCCGGCAATCGAGCACCGCTCTCGCGTCGGATCGAGGTGATAAAGACGGTCCGATAGCGCGCCGGACAAGTATGGGAAGTAGGAATGCGGCGCGCAGCGGGGTGCGCGGTTGGCGTGGCGGAGCTGTGGAGCGGTGCGTGAAAGCCCAGTGGCCGAACAAAGCCATTTTAGCGCAAGGCAATGTCCTGCAAGGAGAACGAGTCGATTTGAAGCCTCGAAAACGGAACAGTTGGCATGAGAGCACCCGCAGAATAGCGAAACGGGCGGTTGCATGCCAGTGGAGCGAGCAGAGACGCCCCATTTTGGCAAAATCATGCCAAAACGGCAGTGTTCAACGGAACATGGCAAGTTGTAACTGATTGCAAATGAATGAGTTACACGATTATGAGCGACGGAACGCTCCTTGCACGGTGTCCACTGGCGTACCGGAGCGTCGGCCCCTGAAACCCGGCACCCAGAAGCGTAGGAAGTGGAAGGTCATTCCGGCTTACTGCTTACGACTTACTACTTACGACTGGACCACCATGCGATTCGACAAACTGACCATCAAAGCACAGGAGGCCGTTACGGCGGCGCAGGAGCGAGCCTCTGCCAATCAACACGCGGTTGTCACGCCCATGCACTTGCTGGCGGCCATGGTACACGAGTCCGAGGGCGGCATCGTCAAGCCAATCCTCGAAAAGGTCGGCGCCCACTTGCCGCGCCTTCAGCAAATCGCCGACGGCGAACTCGAACGGCTGCCGAAAGTGTCCGGCGGGCAACTGACCGTCGACCGCAAGTTGGAAGAAGTGTTCAGCGCCGCCCAGAAAGAGACGGACAAGCTCAAAGACGAGTACATTTCCACCGAGCATTTGCTGCTGGCACTGCTGGACGTCGAGTCCGAAGCAAAGGATGTGCTGCTGGTCTGCGGCGCCAAGCACGAGGAACTGCTGGCAGCACTGAAGGAGATTCGCGGCGGGCAGCGCGTCAGCACGCAGACGCCCGAAGACACATATCAAGCGCTGCAGCGCTACGGCCGCGACTTGATCGAGTTGGCGCGGCTGGGCAAGATCGATCCGGTCATCGGGCGCGACGACGAGATTCGGCGCTGCATGCAAGTACTCGCCCGGCGGAGAAAGAACAACCCCGTGCTGATCGGCGAACCCGGCGTGGGCAAGACCGCCATCGTCGAGGGCATGGCTCTGCGAATCGTCAACGGCGACGTGCCGGACGCGCTGAAGAATCGGCGCATCGTGGCGCTCGATATGGGCGCGCTGATCGCCGGAGCGAAGTATCGCGGCGAGTTCGAGGAGCGTCTCAAGGCCGTCATCCGCGAAGTAATCGAGAGCGACGGTGGGGTGATCCTGTTCATCGACGAACTGCACACGGTGGTCGGCGCGGGCAAGGCTGAAGGCTCGATGGACGCGGGCAACTTGCTCAAGCCGGCGCTGGCCCGAGGCGAGTTGCACACCATCGGCGCGACGACGCTGGACGAATACCGTCAACACGTCGGGAGCGACCGCGCGCTCGAGCGCCGCTTCCAGCCGATCCACGTCGGCGAGCCGAGCGTCGAAGACACCATCGCCATTCTGCGCGGGCTCAAATCGAAGTACGACGCCCACCACGGCGTGCGGATTCAAGACTCGGCGCTGGTCGCGGCGGCGACGCTGTCGCAGCGCTACATCGCCGACCGCTTCCTGCCCGACAAAGCCATCGACCTTATCGACGAGGCTGCGGCGCGGCTGCGGATCGAGAACGAATCGCTGCCGGCGGAACTGGACAAGATCCGCCGCGAGATCCTGCAACTCGAAATCGAACGCGAAGCCCTCAAAATGGAGAAAGACGAAGCCTCCAAACAGCACCTCGAAGGCGTGGAGAAGGAGCTGGCCGACCTGCGCGAGCAAAATACGCACCTCTCCGCCCGCTGGGAGAACGAAAGCAAACTGCTTCGGCACAGCAAGGAGCTGAAGGAGCAAATGGCGGGCAAACAGACCGACCTCGAAAACGCCCAACGGACGGGCGACCTCGAGACCGCAGCCCGCATCCAATACGGCGAGCTTCGCGAACTGGCCCAGCAACTTGAAGCGGCTGAGAAGGAGCTGCACACCATCGACGACAGCGGCCAGGCGCTGGTCCACGAGGAAGTGACCGCCGACGAAATCGCGGAAGTCGTCGCTTCGTGGACGGGCATCCCGGTAGCGCGGCTGATGGAAGGCGAGAAGGAGAAGCTGCTCAAAATGGAAGAGCGCCTCGCCCGGCGCGTGGTCGGGCAAATGGAAGCGACCCGCGCCGTGAGCGACGCAGTGCGGCGCAGCCGCGCCGGACTGGGCGAGCCCGATCGGCCGATGGGTTCGTTCCTGTTCCTGGGGCCGACCGGCGTGGGCAAGACCGAGCTGTGCCGGGCGCTGGCGGAGTTCCTGTTCGATACCGAAGACGCCATCGTGCGGCTGGACATGAGCGAGTTCATGGAGCAGCACTCGGTGGCCCGCATGATCGGCGCCCCGCCGGGCTACGTCGGCTACGAAGAGGGCGGGCGGCTGACCGAGGCCGTGCATCGCCGGCCTTACTCGGTGGTGCTGTTCGACGAAATCGAAAAGGCTCACCCGGACGTGTTCAACGTGCTGTTGCAAGTGCTGGACGACGGGCGGCTGACGGATGGGCACGGGCGCGTCGTGAACTTCAAGAACACGATCATCGTGATGACCAGCAACATCGGCAGTGACCACATTCAGGCCATGTCCGAAGAAGGCGCGGCGGACTTCGAGATCGAACTACGGGTGCGCGAAGAATTGAAACAGCACTTCCGGCCGGAGTTCCTCAACCGCGTGGACGAGACCATCATCTTCAGCCGGCTGGAGCTGGCGGAGCTGCGGCAGATTGTGGATATCCAGGTGGATCGCTTGCGGCAGCGGCTGCGCGATCGCGAGATCGATATACAGTTGACCGACGCCGCCAAGGACAAGCTGGCGGCGGACGGTTATGACCCAGTGTACGGCGCTCGGCCGCTCAAGCGGCTGATGCAGCAGCACATCGAGAACCCGCTGGCGCGGCGCCTGCTGGCGGGCGAGTTCAAGGAAGGAGACACCATACAGATCGACCAAAGCGGCGACTCGTACAGCTTTACGAAGGTTGAATACACGCAGATCGCGTGAGGGTGGCTGGTGGTGGCGGGGACCACGAACATAACAATGACAAGGAGCCGCGGCCTTCAGGCTGCGGACCCATGAGCGAATCTTCTCGGATTCGGTCCGGACCCTAAAGGGCCCGGCTCAGTTGTGGGCAGCAGCCTCAGCACTCAGTCCTCAGCACTCAGCACTCAGTCCTAACACGCTCCCCAACTGCCGAGGAGCTGTGCAAGATCGAAAGCACCGACGGTGCCGTCGCCGTTGAAATCGGCGGGGCAGCCGGCGCATGGGCCCCAACTGCCCAGCAGCATGGCCAGGTCGGCGGCGCCCACCGTGCCGTCGCCGTCGAGATCGGCGAAGCACTCGCACTGGTCGAGGATGCCGTTGGCGTCGTTGTCGAACGCCGAGCCGTCGGCGAGTTCCTCACCGTCGTGCGTGCCGTTGTCGTTGCAGTCGCCCAGGCGTAGGAAGTAGACGTCCTGCTCGTCGTTGAAGGTCGCGGCGTAGGCCAAGTTGGCGGCGGCGTTGTCGGAGATCATGTCGTAATAGTCGCCGAGCTTGTTCTGCTGCGGCCAGCCGACGTGACTATCGAACACAGGACTCGCGGGCACATTGATCGACCAAGTTTCGCCAGCGTCGAGGGAATAGGCATAGTACAGTTCACTGAGATTCGCTTGATTGGTGTTTCGTGTGTCGTTCCAGATCGCGTCGATGCGACCGTTGGGCGCCACGGACATGGTGCCGAACCACTGCCAAGCGTTCGTCTGGGACGAATCATCGTTGACGCGAATTGGCGCGCTCCAGGTCAGCCCGCCGTCCTCGCTGCGGGCGAACATGGCGTCCTCCGGGTCCGGACCCTGCACGTCCACCGTGGCGAGGATGTAGATGTGGCCGTCGGTCGGGCCGCCGGAGTGATCCGACGCGACCCACATTTGGCCGAGCAGACCCGCGGGGTTGGGGGTGCCGTCGCCCTCGAAGACCAGCAGCAGCCCGCCCAGATCCACCTCGACCGTGAAGTCAAACGTCAGCGATGGGGTAGCAAACTTAGCGTTGGTGGACTTGGCCACCCACAGACTACCGCTGTTGGTTCCGCAGACGTAGAGATCGCCGGGCGGGTCCACCGTCAGCGTGCCCCAGCGCGGCCGCTCGGGCGGTATCTGTACCAGATTGGGCCAAGTTTGGCCGCCGTCCAGCGAGCGCGTGAATTGATTGGGGAAATAGTTGTTGCCGGCGGTGCTCCAGGCGACATAGATGTTGCCCTCTCCGACACCGCCGGTCTTATCCACTGTCATCCAGGCTTTGTCGCCGCCGAAGGCCGGCGTCGGACCCACCCAGCTCACGCCGCCGTCAGACGACTTGAACATGTCGCAAAAGAAGTCGATCTTGAGGCTGTAGTAGTAGATGTTACCGTCGTTGTCCGAATCGAGCACTGGATCGCTGCGGAACACGCCCGGTGTATGCACACCGGTGTTCGTCCAAGTCAGGCCGCCGTCAAAGCTGTAGGCTCTGCCGGCCTGCCGGAAGTTGGAGTTGACGTTGTCGAACTGTCGCCAGCCAATGACGATGTTGGCCGGATTGGTCGGATTGATCGCAATCGAGGGTTCGTTGCCGGCGTCGCCGATGAGGTTGTTGCCGAACGCGTCGACGTTCACTTGGTAACTGATGAACGGGCCTCGCGTCACCGGCCCGCCGCCCATGATGTGCCGCCGAGGCGGCTGGGGCGGCGTCGGCAAATAGGGATCGTTGTGCTGTTCCAGGCGCAGGGCCGGCGGACCCGCCTCAAGGGACACTGCGTCCTGGGCGATCGCCCCGCCGGAGTGAATGAGTACGCTGACGCACAGAGCGAGAACACCGTACGCTCTCATGTTGTTTCTTCTCCTTCCTTACGCGGATCGTCTCTTGTCGCCCCACTCGATAAGGTGGCTGCGACGGCCTGCACCGCATGTCGCCGGGAGGGTTGGCATGATCCGCCCGTGATTGAGAGGCCCAAAGCCCCTTTCAGTTATCATACTCACAAGGCCCGCGTCAGTGCAAAGCCGGGATGACAGGAGTTCTAATGATTGGCGCGTGCAGGCCCGCGAAGGCGGTTGGCCTGCAGGCCGCACTTCAGCACGCTGCTTGCACATGCGCCAAGCAGAGAGTGCTTGCGATCGCTCCGGAGTTCCATTAGAACGGGCTAACGGAGCAAGCACCGATAATGCGACCGAGTCGATTGCCGATCGACACGACAGGACGATGTCATTGGATCTTTGCGTCTCACTCAATTGCTCAACCCTCGCGGAAATGCAGCAGGACTACGCGACTGCCATGTCCGGCGGCGCGGATCTGGTCGAGCTGCGGCTGGATTACCTCAAGCCCGGTGAGCTGGATCGCCTTACTGGACTCGAAGAGTGGTTCAGGAAAAACGCCGAGCGGCTGATCGTCAGCTTCCGGCCTGTGGATCAGGGCGGGGTTCACGACGGCGACACCGCCACACGCGTGAGCACGTTGTTGTGGGCGGGCGGACTGAGGCCGCGATATGTCGACTTCGAGTACGCCTGCTTCGCGCGCTCGGACGAGATGCGCGACAAAGCCCGGCTGATGGCATCGGCCGGCGAGGATGACCGCTGGGACGGACTGATCCTCAGTGAACATCATCTCGAGCAACGACCGCCGACACTGGAACGGAAGTTCCTGGACATGTGTGACACGCCGGCGGAACTCATCAAGCTGGTCTGGCGGGCGCGGAACGCGAACGACAATTTCGAGGCCTTCGACCTGCTGCAGTCGCGGGCGCGACGGGCGATCGTCTTCTGTGTCGAGCCGGAGGGTTTGGCTTCGCGGATCCTCGGCAAGAAGCTGGGCTGCCCGGTGACTTATTGCGCGCTGCGCCGAGGCGAAGAGACAGCTCCGGGGCAGCCGACGCTGGACGAAATGATGCGGCTGTATCACTGGAAGTCGATCGATCGCGAGACGGCGGTCTACGGCCTGATCGGTGATCCAGTGGCGCACTCGCTGAGCCCGCACGTACACAATGCCGCGCTGGCCGCCTGCAAGCTCAACGCCGTGTATCTGCCCTTTCGTATTGAGAACGACGGCTTCGCGTTTGCGGATTTCATCCGCGCCGTGGCGGATCGGCCGTGGCTGGACATCCGCGGATTCAGCGTGACCTCGCCCCACAAGCACAATGCCTTCCTCTTGACGGAGGAAGACCTCGATCCAATTTCGCGCCGTACGGAGTCGGTCAATACGATTCGCTTCGGCGAAGACAACGTCCAGGGCTGGAACACGGACTATCAAGCCGCGCTCAACTGGTTGACGCAAGCGCTGGAGTGCGATGTGCCCGAACTGGCGGAGCGGCGGTTCGATGTGCTGGGCGCGGGCGGGTTGGCGCGCTCGGTGGTGGCGGGTCTGCGGTTGATACGCGCGCCGGTAACGATCCACAACCGTACGCTGGACAACGCAAAAGTGTTGGCCGAGGCGTTCGACTGCACGGCCGAAACATTGAATGAGGAAACGAAACTCACCGGAGACGTGCTGATCAACTGCACGACGGTGGGGATGTGGTCGGCGGCAGACCGCTCGCCGGTTCGGCCCGAGCAAATCCATGCCGAGAGCGTTGTGTTTGACGCGATCTACAATCCGGTCAAGACGAAGTTGCTCGCCGACGCCGAAGCTCGTGGCTGTCGAACCGTCGGCGGTTTGGAGTTGTTCGTCGATCAGGCGGCGCTGCAGTTCACGGCCTTGACCAGCTACGAAGCGCCGCGATCCCTGATGCACGAAGTCGCTCTCGAACAACTGAAGGCGTAGAGGACTGAGGGCTGGGGACTGAGGACTGAGATTTGGACGGGGCACGGTCAACTGAGCGGCATGTGGTTCTGATCGGATATCGCGGGAGCGGCAAGACGGTCGTGGGCCGACTGCTGGCCGGCGAACTGAGGCGGCCGCACGTCGATACCGATCTTCTCATCGAAGAGCGCCAAGGCCGAACCATCGAGGCCATCTTTGAGCAGGACGGCGAACCGTACTTTCGCAGGATCGAATCCGAGATCCTTGCCGGCCTGGCGCCGGAGCCGCCGGCGGTGATCAGCATCGGCGGCGGGGCCGTCGCTAGTGAGCGCAACCGCAAGCGGCTGAGGGGATTGGGGGTCGTGGTGTGGCTGCAAGCCGCACCGGAGGACTTGCATCGCCGCATGGCCGCCGATCGCGAGTCCGCCGCATCGCGCCCGCCGTTGAGCACAACTGATGCGCTGACGGAAGTTCGCAATTTGCTGGCGCAGCGAAGTGCGTGGTATGAACGGTTGGCCGATGTCGAAATCGATACCACCGGCAAATCGCCGGCGGAGGTGGCGAAGATGATCCTGCGGCGCCTCGACACAAAGGCCCATCGTGATGTCCCGCAACCCGCGGGAGATGAAACGGAACAAGAGAATAGTTAAAGATACTCCACAGCGTTTAGTGCGCTGAGCAGTCGAGAGCGAGTCGAGATGAGTGATTATTGGTGGATCTGGTGTTTGGCGTTGGTCGTCGGTTTTGGCGGCTGCATCGGCAGCTTCGTCAACGTCATTATCTATCGTCTGCCGCGGAACATCCCCCTCGGTCAGCCTCGATGGTCGTTCTGCCCGAATTGCGAGACCACGATTCGCTGGTACGACAATATTCCCGTATTCAGCTACTTCCGCCTGCGCGGGCACTGCCGAACCTGCGCCTGGCCGATCCCGCCGCGATACGTGGTCATTGAAATCATCACGCTCCTCGCGTTCCTGATTTTGTTCGACACTTTCTTTGTCGCGGTCGTGCTCGATGGGACAGTGGGCGCTGCCTGGACGGTATCTTATCGCTTCGCTTCGGACTGGCCGATCTATGCCGCGCACGTGCTGTTGTTCGCCTGCCTGTTGGCGATGTCCGCGATCGATATGGAGCACTACTGGCTCGATATCCGCTTCACGCACTTTGCGGCGCTGTGCGGCTTCGCGCTCCATGCCATCTGGACGCCGATTCGCCAGCCGCCCTGGCCGCGCCCGGGGGCGACGCTTGCCGCCGCTGCCATCCTCGCCACCATCGGCGCCGTGGTCACGCACTTGATCATTGCGTGGATCTGGCACCGCAAGGCGAAGGCGGCGAAGGCTTCATCGGGCGAAGACCCTGCCACACCGACTCAGGTCGATCCGCCGACGGCCCAGTCCGTGCCGATTCACCGTGGCCGCAGGTCGTTGCGCCCGTCGGCGTGGCTCGCGGGACTCGCGCTGAGCGCGACATTAGTCATGCTCGTCGTCGCAATCATCCGTCCACCCACCACGCCCGATCCGACCGACCAGCCGGGCACACCTCAGCTCGTCAATCGCACTCATCGAATGCCCGGTTCGGCGTTCGTCACTCGCGTCGCGCCGGGCATCTTGTTCGTGTTTTGCGCCATGATCGCCGGCAGTGTGATCAAGCGCGACAGTGACGACGAAATCGAAGAAGCGCTCGAATCGGAGAAGCACAATGCGCGCAAGATGGCGCTGACGGAGCTCGCCATACTGCTGCCGACCATCGCATTGTTCGTCGGCGGCTGGCTGGCGGTTCAAGAGGGCGGACTTCTGGAGCCGCTGTGGCAGCAAATGTGGCATTGGCAGATGGGCAGCGCCACGCGCCCATTCCTCGGCCTGGGCACCGCTGCGGCGGGATTCATCATCGCCGGCGCGCTCGGCTGGGCTGTGAGAATCGTCTTTACGCTGCTGCTCGGCAAGGAGGCCTTCGGGACGGGCGATATCCACATCATGGCGGCCGCCGGAGCGGTTGTCGGCTGGGAGGTCGTGCTTGTTGGATTTTTCCTGTCGGCGTTGCTTGCCCTTCTGGGCAAGGCACTTACGTTGCCGTTCAAGCGCGGGCACGCCCTGCCGATGGGCCCGTGGCTCACGCTCGGTTTCTTCCTGGCGCTGCTGTGGCGCGGGACGTTTTTTGATCGCTTTATTGACCGCATCGGCTTCTTTTTCGAATTGGTGTCCGGTAGAGCGTGAGGGGCGCGATGACAAAACTGCGGGATGAATCAACATGAATGTTGCAATCAAGAAGGCAAAACTTTATGTTAAGCTGGTTCTGATCGCCGTTGTGGTTGTGATGGCCGTGCTGGTGTTGTTCGGCAACCGCAACAACAATGCGGACGTATGGTTTTTCAAGAGCTATGAGGATGTTAATGTCCTGAAGCTGTTGCTCGTCACGGCGGTCATTTCGATCATCAGCTTCTGGATCCTGACGACGGGCTTCAAATTGGCCAGGCAGTGGCATGAGGTGTCCAAACAAGTCGCGCATCAGGAGAAAATCAAACAGCTCGACAGCAAAGCCGACGAACTCGAAAAACAGGAACAGCGTATCGATGACAAGATCAATCGGGCGCTCGGCGGAAGACAGGACGAGTGATATTTACAAGTAATCGTGACGGGTTTCCAGAAACAGTGCCTGCCAGGACGGCAGGATCAGTGATTGCAAAAGGAGTAGCAGTTATGGGGCGAAGGAAATCGATAGTTTGGGCCGGTATTGGTCTCTGCGGCCTGCTGACGGCCACTGGATGCGGTGCCGAAGAAAAGATCGCCATGCTGGAGGAAGATAACAGAGGCCTCTATGCCGAGCTGGAGATGCTGCGCACGGAAATGGACTCTGCCAAGCAGCAGCGTGATCGTTGCGAGACCGACTTACTGACGCTGCAACAAAACAATACCGATCTTCGAGGTCGCCTGGCCGGCATACCCCGGCAGATCGATATGCCGGGCCAATGGCAGGCCGTGCCCGGCGGCGCCATGATCGCCATTCCCGGGAATGTGTTGTTCAACTCCGGGAAGGTCACGCTCAGGCGAGACAGTAAGAACATCATGAGTCGCATCGCCTCGGAGATCCAGTCGAACTTCGCGGGCAAAGACATCTACGTCTTCGGGCACACCGACACCGACCCCATCAAGAAGAGCAAATGGCAGGACAATCGGCAGTTGTCGAGCGAGAGAGCGCTCGCGGTCGTGCGTCACTTGCAATCTCGGGGCGTGTCGCCGTCCAGTTTGGTGGCTTGCGGTTGTGGCGAACATCGGCCGGTCACTTCAAACAAGTCCAAGAGCGGGAAATCAAAGAATCGGCGCGTCGAGATTTTCGCCGTCGATCCGGCGATGGTGGCTTCGAGATAGCGACCACCGCCGGTGAGGACGTTTTTCTCTATATCGGGCTGCCGCGTCTTTTTCGGACGGATCTGAATTGACCTGGCAGCCCGGTTCTTGCGCCCCCGACGCGTCGCAATCAAAAGCAGACCCCGCCGGCCAACCGGACGCACGCAAACATTGCTGGCGTGGCTGGGCGTGGCGTTTATAATGCGTGCTTGCGGACTGCGCGGAACCGCCGATGTTGTTCCGTTCGCGGCTCGTTGGAGATGGCAGATGCCGATCGAAGGGACATGCCCAAAGTGCAGCGCCACGGTGATCTTCCCGGACCACGCGATCGGCCGGAAAGCGCGGTGCAGCAGTTGTGAACAAGTGTTCCGCATCGCGGACGCCGACGCGGGAACCCGGCGCGGCATCGGCCCAAGGTCGGGCCTCGTTCGCACGGTCTTCATGGCCCTGGTGATGACGGTCGGCATTTGCGCTGTGGTCGCGGTTCCGCTCGTCGGCCTCATTTTGAAGCCGGGCGCAGACGCAGTGTCGCCCGCCGCGGCGGTTGCGCGCGCCGGCCCGGTCGATGCGGATGAAGACGGCGTACCCGACGTGTGCAACTGTCTGGCCGATTTTAACGGCGATATGATCGTCGAGGCCGCCGACCTGGCGATTCTGTTGGGCGCCTGGGGCGAATTGAGCGGCGCGCACGGTGACCTGACAGCCGACGGAGCCGTCGACGCATTTGATCTGGCAATCTTTCTGGGCAGTTGGGGCCCCTGCGCCGAACGCGCCTCGTCGGAAGCACGCGCTGACGATCAGGCGGAGGGAGTGGATCCGCCACTGTGAAAGGCCGCCCCGTCTTGCACCTTGAGGATTCCGGCATGAACATGCTTCGAACCGCCGCCGTACTGAGCCTCTCAGCCGCCGTGATCCTCGCCGGAGGCTGCCGCCGACCCATCCAAGAGCGGAAGTACGACGCAGTGGCCGGTGTGGCCTCGGAAATCGATCTGGACACCGGCAATGTCTCCATGGATTGGCGAAACGTGGAGACCGGAGAGGTTCGACGCCTGACGGGGCAAGTCACGCAAGAGACCGAGATTTTCATCAATGGGATCGGCGCGGAACTCGCAGACGTCCGGCTGGGCGATCGAGTCACCGTCGTCGTCTATCACCGGCCCGATGACCCCACACGCTGGATTGTCACCCAAGTCCAAATCGAACGCCCGGAGCAGTTCGTTCGAGACCATTCCGGGTCCACGAACTCAACCGACGCCGAAGAATCAGAAGGCAGCGGGTAAGTTGCGCTTGGGGCTTGACGGTATTTGTTTAGCGTGCCGTTGCGACTGGGTGGCCGTTGCTCGTTCACCGCGAGAGCACAGAGGTATGTCCGACTTCCATCTCGACTTGAAACAATCGGATCTCGGCGTGCTGGTGCCTGTGAAGGTCGTGCCCGGCGCGTCCCGCAGCAGAGTGGTCGGAATCCTCGACGGCGCTCTCAAGGTCGCCGTAGCTGCCCCGCCGGAAAAAGGCAAGGCCAACAAAGCGCTCATCAAGATTCTGGCAGAGACTTTCGACCTGCCCAAAAATCGCGTGTCCATTGAGCAGGGACAATCCTCGCACCACAAGCTTGTTCTGCTGCACGGCGCAAACGCCGACCACGTGCGCGATCGGCTGGCGCCGAAGTAGTCAGTAGTCAGTAGTCGGTAATCAGTAGTCGGTAGCAAACAGTTCATTGAGAACAGGCACGGTGCAAAGAGGAATCGTGTGACTCATCCATGACCGTACCTACCGAGAAGAGCGCTTCCCCTTTTCCTTTTTCTCTTTCTTGTGCTCTGCGCTCTCCGCGGTCTCTGCGGTAAGTAGTATTCCGGTTAGCTTTTGCCGGCACGCAGGCGGAATGTGCCGCCGATGATCTCGTGCATTTCGATCGTCTGGGCGATGATGAGTTTACCCCGAAACTCGGACACCGTACCGAAGCCGCTGTTGCCGAACCAGGAACTCGGGTTGATCGACAGGATCACGGCCATGAGTTTCTCGAGTTGTTCTTCACGAATTGCCTGAAAATCGATCAAGCCTCCGCCGCCACCTTCAAAGATGCTGCCATCGCCGCCAAACCCGCCACCACCAGATCCGCCGCCGCCGCCACCGGGTCCACGACCGCCGCCACCGCCGGTGCCGCTGCCACCGCCACGACCACCACCGCGACCGCCGCGGCCACCTTCGCCACGGGGGCGGGCCTCGTTCACCGTCAAGTTCCGCCCGCCCATGTCGGTGCCGTTGAGGCCTTCAATGGCGGCATTCGCCTCTTCGGAGGAAGGCATTTCGACGAATCCAAACCCGCGGGAATCGCCGGTAAATTTGTCACGAATCACGGTTGCCGAATCCACCGTGCCGTGGGCTTCGAAAGCCGTTCTCAAATCGTCGTCCGAAGTTGAATAGGTCAAATTTCCTACATAAATGTTCATTCCGTCTCGCTCCAACAATACTCGAAGGCCCATGCCTTCTTTCCACATACAAACTTTCTTTCGATTCGACCTCGGGGGTGAGGCCATTCATTCGACGGATGATTGCCGTTCACCGGGACTCGGGTGACCAGAGCCAAATGGGGAACTCATCCTGGTGCGCCGGATGGTGAAGAATAGAGCGGGGAGAGCGCAGCACAAGATGGATCGCCAGCCCTGACCGGACGCAGTTTAAATCATTGGGATTCAACTGTTTATTAAAACGAAACGATCTGCCAATTCCGCAAGAAGGCGGGGGTTGCCGGGGGGGGATGTGAAGGTTGGGGGGCACAGCAAAGGCGAGGCCATCCGCATAGCG
>JACZTW010000048.1 GCA_022573485.1 Planctomycetota bacterium | reverse complement strand
TGCCCCGAGTGCGGCCACGACCTGGTAGAGCGCAAGGGCAAACGTCGTGGCAGAGGGAGCAGCACATTCTACGGCTGCTCAGCCTACCCCGACTGCACCTTCGCCGTGAACCAGCGTCCGCTGCCCCAGCCGTGCCCAGAGTGCGGCAAGCTCCTGCTGGCCTCGGGACGTGCCAACGCCCGATGCACCCAGTGCGACTTCAAGGGCCCGGTCCCAGAGAGCGAGCCAGCGGCGGAGGTGGCCGTTTAGGGCGCGGTAAGCCTCGCTTCCTTTCGCGCAGGCCGGCCGCCTGCGCGGATAATCCGCGCGCTTGCGACCCCAAACCCGAGCTCGCCCGTCGCGCCTCTTTCGTATTTCATTCCGAGCCCTCCGTTGCTGCTCGGACCATGGCCTGAACGACAACAAGCCCGGCCCGCGACTCCTGATCCCAGCTCCACGCACCAGCCGAGAAACCCCGTAATCGGGGTCCGCAAGCCGCTGGAACACCCCAAAGCCACCCCGTACGATGGACCCATGGACGAGCAAGAGTGGGGCGCCCTGATGGCGCGATACCGAGATCACCTGAAGGCGGAGAAGGCCCTGGCCGATCTCACCATCAGGAACTACACGACCGACCTGAGACCGCTGTACGACTACATGAAGATGAAGGGGCTGTCGCGCCTCGAGGAGCTGGACAGGACCATCCTGAGGGCATATCTGGCGTGGCTGATCGAGCTGGGATACGTCAGGTCCAGCATCGTCAGGAAGCTCAGCGCACTGCGGACTTTCTTGGGATGGCTGGTCCGCCAGGGAGTGATCGCTGATGACCCGCTGCCCAAGCGTGGTGTGATGAAGAAGGAGACGAGGCTCCCCAGGTTTCTGTCACAGGAAGAGGCGGCGAGGCTGGTCCACTCCCCTGACCCCTCCAAGAAGCTCGGGATCCGTGACAGGGCGTTGCTGGAGCTGATCTATGGCGCGGGGCTGCGAGTCAGCGAGGCGCGGGACCTCGACGTCCACAATGTGAATTTGCAAGCCAAGGAGATGCGCGTTACAGGCAAGGGCTCGAAACAGAGGATGGTTCTCATCGGCGCCGCCGCCCGGGGCCAGGCTCTGCCGGTCATCTTCTTCTCGCTCATGCTGGGCATCGTGATCACCACGCTGGGAGACAAATCCGCAATTCTAATTGACTTCTTCGGCGCCCTGTTCGAGGCCATCATGAAGCTCGTGCAGTTGGTGATCTGGATGACGCCGGTGGGCGTTTTCTCGCTGCTCACCTGGACGGTGGCCCGCATCGGACTGGCGTCGTTCGGGCAAGCCATCGGCGGCTATATGATCACCGTCACCCTTGGGCTGGCGATTCACGGCTTCGTCGTATTGCCGCTGGTGTGCGTCCTCTTCGCACGGTGCAATCCGTTCAAGTTCATGCACCAAATGCGTCAAGCGATGATGACGGCGCTGGGCACGGACTCATCGAGCGCCACGCTGCCCGTAACCATCGAATGCGCCACCCAAAACGCCGGCATCAGCAAGCGCTCCGCCGGCTTCGTGCTGCCGCTGGGCTCGACCATCAACATGGACGGCACGGCGCTGTACGAGGCGGTCGCAGTCGTGTTCTTGGCCCAAGCCTACGGCATTGAGCTGGAACTTCCTCAATTGGTGCTGGTGGCCATCACCGCCACGCTGGCCGCCATCGGCGCCGCCGGCATCCCCAGCGCCGGCCTGGTGACCATGGTCATCGTCATCAACGCCGTCAACCCCGGCTTGGAAGCGATGGGCAAAGACACCATTCCCATCGCCGCCATCGGCCTGATCATCGGCGTGGACCGCATCCTCGATATGATGCGCACCACCGTCAACGTCTGGGGCGACGCCGTCGGCGCCAAGATCGTCGATGCCATCGGCCGACGCTGACAACGAGCCGCTGGCTCCTTGTCCTTCGCCAAGGCGGCGATCACTCCCGCTTGATCACCTTGTTGCACTGCCGGCACACGTAGTCGCCGCCGCGGATTTCGGTTGGCACGAGTTGGCCTCGACAGGTTTTCGAGCGGCAGCGCAGGGCACGCTGGCCTGTTTCCTGCTTGCAGGTCGGGCAATCGACGGGGAAATCATCGAACTTGAACTTGCGGTTGATGACGAAGTGTTTCTTGCATTGTTCGTTGGTGCAGGCCACGTGAAAATCGCCCGTGGTGGCGCGCCGCTGGACTGCCCCCTCAGGCGCAAAGCTCAAACAGCCACCAGCGAACCGCAAGATCGACACGGCAAACAACACGCCAAGAGCCAAAGCGGTGTATCTGAACTCGGGCAAGCGCCACACCAGTCCGGGCGTTTCGCGGACGGGCGCGTAGCGCTCCGCCAAGAACGGCTTGACCGTCGGCAGCCACTCGCGAAAAGCGACCATCACCTTGGCAAACTTGCTTTCTTCGTCAACGTGCGGCATCAGGGACTCCCATCACACGACAATGGTACGCGCCGACCTCAGCCGTGGTCAACTACGGGCTCTGAACAGCATCCGACGCACGGCATCTGCCAAACGGCAAAGCCACATCGAGCGGTTTCCCGCAGGGCTTGCCTCTTCGCGATCCCGCGAAAGGAAGAACGATCATTCCGCGAGGTTCGTTACTGAGCGTGGGGAGGACGCGCGACACGCTTGGCGGTAGGCAGCGAGGAAGTTGTCCACGGTGGCGTCGATGGTAGCGTGTTTGAGAACCCACGTGCGGGCCCGTTCGAGTTGCGGCTGGACATCTCGGGGCTCGGCGAGGATGCGATCGATCACGGCAGCCGCCGCGTCAGAGTCGGCTGGCGGCGCCAGCCAGGCGTGCTCGCCGTCGACGATCATGCCTTCGTAATCGGGAACGTCCGACATCACCAGCGGCGTACGCGCTGCCATCAATTCAAAAGCGGTCGTGGGTGTGCCGTCGTGCGACAGCAACATGCACGCCACGTCCGCCATGCGATACAGTCCCGGCAGGTCGCCGTAGGCGCAGGCCGGCGCGAAACGTACACGATCGGCGATACCGAGCTTTTGGGCAAGCGCGCTCAACATGTCCTGCTGCCGGCGCTCGATCCGGGGGTTGTCGCCGAAAACCTTGAATACACAGAAACCATTCCGCGCAGCCTGGGTCTTGGCGAATGTCTTGAGCACGCGCTCGGGGTTGTAGCGCGGGTCCATTCGCCGCGGCGCCAGCACGACCGGCGCGTCGGCGGGTATATCGAGCCGCTGTCGCCACTGTCGCGCCGAGTCATCCGCCGCCGCACGACTGAACGCATCAACGTCGATGCCCCACAGCACCAGCTTGAATTGCACGTCGGTCTTTTGCGGGGCGAGTTCGCGAGCGCAATCCAGCAGTTCGAGCGAATCGGCCGTAATCACTTCGGAATGTTGCAGCACCTTGGCAATGCGGCGGCGCTGGGTGCGATCACCGTCAGCCGCGTCGTGGTGCAGGTCCGTGCCCCACACAGTCGAGACGATCGGCCGGCAATCGGCACCGATCTCGGTCAGCAGCGAGTGTTCCGCCTTGATGTAATTGACGTGGATCACCGCCGGATTGATTCGGCGAATCGCATTCCGCAACCGCGAGCGCTGCATCGGCCATTCGAGCGTGCGAATCACGGGCGCTTTGTATCGGCCAGGCAACTGCACGGGCGGGCACGCGAAATGATCCGCGTCTACGCCGCACTCGAGGTGCAGTTTCTCGACCAGCGCAGGGCCGTTGAGAATCGCCGGCCGGTAGCCCTCACGCACCAGCGCCGCCACCAGCCGCATCACCAGCGAGGTCTGCTCGCCAACGAACAGGACATCGTAAGCTGCTTCATTCTCAAATCGCTTCGGCATGGCGCACACTCACGGATCCGCAGGTCGCGGGACATACTCGAACAAGCACGTTTGTTATATCGGACGGAACCGCTCAGCGATGCCTACGAATCGGTCTCTCGACGACAGATCGAACCCGCATAACGTAGATTTCTCGGAGAGGAACCGCGTGGCGTGGCACGTGCTGCCGCACGAAGCTATCGGAGAATCATGATACACAAAGACACACATTCCATCGGGAGCGCGGCGGTGCTCCCGGCAGGGGAAAACGCGGCGCTGCACACCGCCCGGCCCGTAGTGGCGCCGGCTGTCGTCGCCAGGCCGATCATGCCGCACTCGGCTGTTCAGGAGTTGGAGTATGCGTCCTTCGGCGCGCGGTTGTTGGCCATGATCATCGATATGGTCATCCTCAACACCGCGAGTTCGATGATCCAGGCGCCATTCCTGGCGCTGATGCTCGGAAACTTGAATCCAACCACAATGATCGTGGGTCTGGTGGCTCCGATTTTTCTATACGGCGGGCTGGCGATGTTCTACACGGTCTGGCTGGAGTCGTCGGTTTGGCAGGCGACGCTCGGCAAGAAGATCCTGGGTTTGCGCGTCGTCGATCTGGACGGGCAGCGCATCACGTTCTGGAAATCGGCCTCCCGCAACTTCAATAAATCGATCTCGACGCTCATTCTGGGTATCGGATACTTGATGCCGCTGTGGACCGCAAAGCGCCAAGCGCTGCACGACCGCATGGCCCGCTGCCTGGTGATCAAAATACGCAGCGCGAGACGGTAGATGCAGCGTGGTCTCGACGACGTTGTATCTGCTAAACGACCAAGTCACTACCACAGACGCCGCCGGTGGCTTGCCGTTTAGCAGATCTCGCGAAGCGAGTGAGGTTCCCGGCATTTCGGCATGCGTGCGACAGTGCAGACCGTTCCGCACCCTACAGCAGTGCTTGAAGTTCCCGGCACACTTCGTCGACTTGATCCTCGGTGAGCTTGGGATGGAACGGCAGCGCCATGGTCCGTGCCGCCACGTGCTCGCATTTCGGAAAGTCACCTTCGCTGTAGCCGAAGCGCTCGCGGTAAAAGGTCTGCAAGTGGATCGGCGTGAAGTACGTGCTGCACCCGATACCGCTGTTGTGCAATTGCCGGATGATGTCGTCGCGGTCGGCCTGGCAGTATTCGTCGCCCAGGCGAACGACGAACACGAAACGACTGACGTGGGCCTCACGCGGGGCCTGTTGCAAAACCAGCCGCTCGTCGGACTTCAGACGCTCAAGGTACCATTGTGCAACTTGTTCGCGGCGCTGCAGGAGATTGCCGATGCGCGAAAGCTGCGACACGCCCAGAGCCGCGTTGATCTCGCTGAGGCGATAGTTGTACCCCAGGCGCGGATGCGTCAGCCAACTGTTCATATGGTCGCGGCCCTGGTTGCGCAGCGAGCGGGCCATCGAGGCCAGCGTTTCTTGATCGGTCACCAGCATACCGCCCTCGCCGGTCGTCATTTGCTTGTTGGGATAAAACGCAAATGTGGCAGCGTCGCCGAACGTGCCGACAGCCTGCTCGGCATAGCGGGCGCCGACGGCTTCGCACGCGTCCTCGATTACGGCGAGGCCTTCGGACAGAGCGATTTCCGTGATCAAATCCATCCGCGCCGGCACACCGAAGATGTGGACCGGCAGAATCGCCCGCGTGCGATTGGTGATGACCCGCGGGATGGCGCTGGCGTCCATGTTCCAAGTGTCATCGTCGATATCCACGAAGACGGGCACAGCCCCGACCATCAGAGCACAGTTGGCAGACGCAATGAATGAGAACGGCGTGGTGATGATTTCTTCGCCGGGATGCAGCTCCAGGGCCACCATACACAAGTGCAGCGCCGCCGTCCCGCTCGAAACCGCCACCGCATGCTGCGTGCCGATGTACTCGGCGAAGCGCTGCTCGAACTCCTCCAGCACCGGCCCCAAGCTAAGCCGCCCGGAGCGCAGCACCTCAGTCACCGATGCAATGTCGTTCTCGTTGATGTCCGGTGATGAAAGGTCAATACGCATAAGAGTACTCGGTACTCAGTACCCGGTAGTCAGAGCTCGCGATTGAGAATCGGCACTGCTTGGGCGACTTCTTTTTCCATTTTCAATTCTCCATTATCCATTCTATTATGTTGTCGGCTTACAGGCGAACGGACGCACAGGAGAATCGCATGGCTTATGCGCAATTGCTGAAACGGATTGAGAACAAACGGGCCCGCGTAGCCATTATCGGCATGGGCTACGTCGGCTTGCCGCTGTTGCAGACCTTCTGCAAGGCGGGCTATCGCTGCCTGGGCTTCGACGTCGATACGCGCAAGATCAAGATGCTCAACAGCGGCCGGAGCTACATCCAGCATATTCCCTCCGCCGCGATCCGCGAATTGCGCCGCGCAGAGCAGTTCACCGCCAGCAGCAATCCGAAAGACCTGCGGCGCTGTGACGCCCTCCTCATTTGCGTGCCCACGCCGCTGACCCAGGCCAGCGAGCCGGACATGACCTACGTCGAAAGCACCGCCGAGACCATCCGCGCGATCCTCAAACGCGATCAGCTTGTCGTGCTGGAGAGTACGACCTACCCCGGCACCACGCGCGACGTGCTCAAGCCGATCCTCGAACAATCCGGCCTGAAGGCGGGCAGCGATTTCTACCTGGCCTACTCGCCCGAACGCGAAGACCCAGGCCGCAAGGACTATGGCACCTCGACCATCCCCAAGGTCGTCGGCGGGCTGAACGCCAAGAGCCGCAAGCTGGCCTGCGAACTCTACAGCCAGGCCGTGACCGAGGTTGTGCCGGTGTCGAGCTGCGAAGTGGCGGAGGCTTGTAAGATATTGGAGAACGTCTACCGCAGTGTGAACATTGCGCTGGTCAACGAATTGAAGATGCTGTTCGACCGCATGGGCATCGACATCTGGGAAGTCGTCGCCGCCGCCTCGACCAAGCCGTTCGGGTTCCAGGCCTTCTACCCCGGCCCGGGGCTCGGCGGGCACTGCATCCCCATCGACCCGTTCTACCTGACTTGGAAGGCCAAGCAATACAACATGGTCACGCGCTTCATCGAACTCGCCGGCGAAATCAACCGGGCCATGCCGATCTACGTCGTGCATCGCCTGGCCGACGCGCTCAACGAGAAGCGTAAGTCGATCAACGGCTCAAAGATCCTCGTGCTGGGTTTGGCGTATAAAGCCGACGTAGACGACGTCCGCGAATCGCCCGCCATCGAACTAATCGAACTCCTCCGCGACCGCGGCGCCAAGGTGGACTACAACGACCCGCACGTGCCCAAGACCCACAAGATGCGTGAGCACGATTTGAAAATGACCAGCAAAAAGCTGACCCCGGCGATGCTCAAGTCCTACGACTGCGTCCTGATCGCCACAGCCCACAAAGCCTACGACATGAACGCTATCGCCCGCCACGCCAAACTCATCATCGACACCCGCAACGCCACCGACAACGTCGCCGCGCGATACCGCAAGAAGATCGTCAAGGCGTGAGGAAAAGTCGAAACGTCGAAACGTCCAAAAAACGCAAATTCGTAGGGTGGGCACTGCCCACCAACGTGCGGAGAATTTGTCCCGAATTGTGGTGGACCGTGCCCACCCGATGGAACTGGAAAAAGGCGGTTGCAGCGTGTATGCTGCTACGTGAAATGCTGATTTGCCCAAGGTGCCAACACGAGAGCGTCGGGAAAGCCAACTATTGCGGTGATTGCGGGAAAGTTCTCAATCCGCTGGTAGTCTGGAAAGGGTTGGAGCGGGGTCTGAGCAGGCGACAGGTTCGTGATCTTCTGGGTGAACCCAAATTTGTCGAAGCACTGCAACATAATGAGTATTGGTTCTTCGAATCACCACCTAGCGGATACTGTAGTATAGATCTGCTAAGATTGTCCTCGTGCTATGGGTGGCTATGTTTTTCCACCGCGCACACAGCGAAGGAACTTAACTTACACGGCTCCGACTGCGGGGAAGATGAATTCGCGCTGCAAGAATGGCGAACGCCAGACCCAAGAATACTGGAGAGCACGCAGTTTGCTCTAAAAGCAGTTCAACAACACATGCCGTCCATCAAAGGGAGAGAAGCACTCGAAAAGGATAATCCGCAGCTGGCTGAGAAGATCAGCCATGCGGAGAAAGAGATTGAGAATTACTTTGCCAACTGGGATCAATTCAACGACCACGAGAACGCCCAGCGCTTGGAACGCATCAAAGATGAACTTGAAGACTGCATCAAGTTGCTGTCTTCGTCGTGATCGGAGATTGGTGATGGAATTTCAGAGAATATCAGATGGATCGATCGTGCATCCGGGGGATTCTTTGAAGATTAGCGACGAGGATTTCGTCGTCGATGCTCTCGGGGATCTGACTGTGCAATGTTCTGCCGGCGCCGGCGGGAAGTACCCCGCCGCTACCAACGCTATCTACGATGGTCTTTACGTGAGGCGCGCGCTCGGAGGCGAGCGCAAGCACATATCGAACGAGGAACTTCTGCAATACGGGATCTCTCTTCGACTCTGATTCAGCGACGAAATTTCGCGCGGATGCAGCCCCGTTGGGGGCATGATGAAAATAGCCCAGCAGTTTACTGCTGGGTTGAGAAGGTGCCGCCGGATCAGCGAGTCCTGTAGGGACGACTGAACCGAAGTCGGCGAATGCCGCGAGGCCCAAGCATTTCAGCCGTCCCTACGGGACTCAAATTCTGCCTGCGGACACGGTACCCAGCGATGAATCGCTGGGCTATTTTCGGATGTCCCTTCGGGACAAACACACGCCGGTTGGCTGGCCGGTTCGCCTGCGGCAGACCAGGCTCTGTTCGAACCCGGCCGAGAAGATCGGCAAGTTGGTGTGCTCAGTCGTTGTTTGAGTTACCGCTCTGTGAGATTGACAAAGCACCGGAGTTCGTTAGCATTTCTGCCAGGTTCGGGTTCAAATCTGAAGGAGGTTGGATCATGGCGAAGTCACTCGTGCTTCTTATTCTCGCTTCGTTGGGAGCGATCATGTTTGTCGCAGGCTGTACCACCGGAGGTGGCGAAACGGGAACGACATGCACAGACGACGCCGATTGCGACGACGGCTTATTCTGTAACGGGGCCGAGACCTGTGTGGTTGGCGTATGCCAGTCGGGCAGCAGCCCCTGTTCTGCCGGACAGAGCTGCGATGAAGATACAGATACGTGCCCCACGGCGATGCCGGATGCAGACGGGGATGGCGTGGCGGATACAGAGGATAACTGCCCGGACTCGGCCAATTCGGACCAGCAAGATTTTGACGGCGATGAACTCGGGGACGCCTGCGATGCTGATGACGACAACGACGGATTCGCCGACGCGGATGATCCCGACCCCTTGGATCCTGATAATCCCGGTGATTTTTCAAACCCGGAAGTGATCCTGGCGAACCAGGACGTGCAGATGGCGCTCGACGAGTTTGGCGCCCTGGGTTTTGTTTTCGCACCGTTGCTGGAACTCGAACCGCCGAACATTGCCGGTACGTACCGGCGGGAAGTTGGTGCGGGTGATTTTATCGCCACTTCCAATGGCGTGAACGTGGGTGGAGGCCTCGCCGGCGCCGAGTTCACAATCACGGACCTGGGAGCGCTGCAGATTTCCACCGAGGGATTCATTTTCGACAGCGGTGACACCGTTATTGCTAACTTCGGAAGTTCCGGCACGTTCATCCGCGGCTCCGGTAATGACTACACCATCTATTCGACGAGCAGCACAACCTGCACTGAAGCGGGGAGTGACTTCACATTGTTTTCGGTCGACATTGAAACGGGATCGGTGGAACCAGAGACGGGTGATCTTATCAATGTCACAGGGTTCGGCCTTACCATCGCCACCACGGGCGAATTGACGCAGATCTGCGCCGACCGGAAGTGCGGCGAAGCAGAGTTGGTGGGTGGCTGGTGCGTGCAAGAGGTGCCGCGCACCGCACGGATCGATTAGCAGTACGGCGCAAAGTTGCTCTCCAGGCATGACCTGATTCGGCCGATCTCGATTCCTGAATTCGACAGAGTCTTTCACTTCGTTCGTGTGCGGCTGAGTTTGGAGTCGGTGTTGTGGCGATGGTGATAGGCGATTCGCCCTCATCGGGATTGTCCTCGTTAGAATCGCTCAAGTTCCCTTGGCCGCATTCTGAATGAAGCGATATTCGGTTGTGAGAATTCAGCCTTATCGCCCGAAACCGCCCGTTTCCACGATCACTTGCCGGTACATAACCCTTCGGCACTAAAAACAATTGAACCATCCCAGCGGCCATGCGACTGTATCTGTGGTGCCAATGAGCAGGACGCACGAGGACATTCAGGACGAATTGCTGGTGCTGCAATGCCAAGGCGGCGACGGCGAGGCCATGAAGGTGTTGATCGCTCGGTGGCATCCGCGGCTGGGGCGGTTGGCTTGGCGCCTGACGGGTGAACGCGACGCGGCTCAAGACATCGTGCAAGACGCTTGGCTGGCGATCGTACGCGGGCTGCGGCGACTCGATGATCCGGCGCGGTTTCGATCGTGGGCCTATCGAATCGTGACGAACAAGTGTGCCGATTGGACCCGGCGGCGAGTCGTGCAGCGGAATGCAGCGGAGGAATTGCGGGCTGCGGCAGTGTCAGACTCCGGCCGTTCATCGAGTGACGCGGAATCGACAGGTGCAGTCAGTCGAATACGCGACGCCTTGGCGAAGCTGCCGGGCGAGCAGAAAGCGGTGTTGTCGCTGCATTATCTGGATGGAATGGGCGTTGCGGAGATCGCGCGCACGCTCGACGTGCCCGAGGGCACCGTGAAGTCGCGGCTTTATCACGCGAGAAGCCGTCTCAAGCAAGTTTTGGAAAGGATGGAAACATGAACGAACTGGACAAGAAAATTCAAGAAGCACTCCGCGCCGAAGACGCCGAACTCTTCAAGGACTTTGCTGATGAGCCGTCCGTGTTTGAAATGCTCATCGAAACATGTCGCGGCAGACACCGCTGGTTGAACATATTGGGGGCGTTCTGGACCCTTGTCTTTCTCGTGCTGGGCATCGTCGCTGCCGTCAAGTTCTTCAGTGCCGAAGGCACGCGCGACATCGTGATGTGGGCGGCGGGGTGCATCGTCTGCGTGACGGCGGTGTCCATGTTGAAGATCTGGTACTTCCTGGAGATCAACAGGAATGCCCTGACCCGCGAGATCAAGCGACTCGAATTGCAGATCGCGCGATTGGCCGCCCGAATCAAAGCCAAGTAGGTCGGGTCCTCGACCCGACGCTTATGCGGCCGGTGAAATGTCGGGTCGAGGACCCGACCTACGAGACTTGAAAGAATCCGATGCTGAGGGATAGAATAGGCCGTCCATCAACCCGAGTTCAAGGTCTATGGCCAACGAAGTCTTGGCGGAGTCGCACATGGCTAGAACGCGCGCAATGATTCTCTTTTTCGCCCTGGTTTGCGGTGTCGGCTGTCAACATACGAATCAGGGCCGGTTTCCCATGCCCGATGGCTCAGGCATGGTGACCTTTCAAGTACATGGCATGATGAAAGCCAAGTCCGGCGCCACGTGACTGGGGTGACCCAACGCGGTCACGGCATCCCTGGAAGGGATCAACGGTACTAAGAGCGTCACCTGGGACTATGCCAGAGATCTAGTGACAGTCGAATACGATCCGCGAGCGGTCGGGACTGGCGCCTTGGCAGCGGCAATTTCCGAACTCGGCTATGACGCCAAAGCGCCATCGCTCCGGCAGTCGAAGAAGTCGGCCTTAAAGCCGCTTTCTCGATTGTCCGTGCCGGCGGACGCGCCACAATTTTTCATCGACGCGATCAAGCGGGCCAGGGCAGCGCAACGACCGATGATCATTGATTTCTGGGCAGAGTGGTGCGCCGCTTGCCTTCGGTTCAAACGCGAAACGCTGGAGCATCCCGAAGCAGCCGGCGTGCTCAATGCAATCGAATTGATCTACGTAGACCTTGATAAGTATCCGGCGCTCGGCGAGGCCTATGGTGTTGTCGCGATCCCCGACGTGTTTCTCATTGACAGTTCCGGCCGTATCGTCGATCGGATGCAAAAATTCGTACCGCCGAAGGCGTTTGTCACTCGCGTTCGGAAGGCCCTTGGTCAGTCGTTGACTCATGATACCGGGGACGGGTAAACCGCCGCTTAACGGGAGATTGTTATGAATGTGCCATATGCCGTATTTCTGCTTACATGTGTTGTCACAGTATCCTCAGCCTCAGCGGAGCCGGGCAAGCTGATTTCGCTCGACGACGGGACCGAGCCTCGCGTGACGTTCCCGAGCACGCCGGCTGGACGGATCGCGAAGGCATTCATCGCGGCGTTCAACAGCGGCGACGAAAACAAGATGCGCGCGTTCTCGGAAAGCCACCGCTCGAAATCCGCACTTGAAAACAGATCGATGAAAGATCGGCTTGAACAGTATCGCGAACTACATAGCAACTGGGGCCGACGGGAGGTTCGAGACGTCGAGGCCTACGACGAGCGAAATCTAACCGTGACCGTGAAACCGGAACGTGGCTTCTCCGGCTTGGCGCTGACCTTCCGGTGCGAAAATGCGCCGCCCCACAAGCTCAGCGAAATCAGGATCACGCCGACGTATCTTGATGGCGGCAACGATGAATCCTCCAACGAAGACGCGGAAGGAGGAAAGATGGGCAATGTAACGATGTTGACCGAATCGTTGAAGCCGCTGCAAGATCATTTCAACGCCAACAAGAACAAGGATCGGTTGATTGCCATCCTCTCGCCGACGTGACCGGGCTGCGTGCATGGCGCCCGTGCGGTGCAGAAATCAGTGTTGAAGGACTTTCCGGATGCGGACATCAGCGTCAGCATCGTCTGGATTCAAATGCCCGGTTTCAACGACAACGAAAAGACCGCGCGCAAAATAGCCGGAACCATTGAAGATAAGCGCGTGAAGCATTTTTATGATTCGTTCCCAGCCCATCTCGCGGGAAAGGCGTTTGCCAAAGGCTTGATCAATCAGGGCCCTGCCTGGGATATTTACTTCTTTTACCGCAAGGGCCAGGAATGGACCGACGGCCCACCGCAACCCGCCGAATGGATGCACCAGCTCGGCGGCGGCGGCCGCGCCGACGAATCCAAGTTTCACGCTGGAACAGACCTCGTGGAACAACTTCACGAGACCATGCACAAGGTCACCGCAGCCGAGTGCAAGCTAGAATAACGTGGCCGGTGCGATGAGGGCGCTGCTCGACCTGCCGCTTGACTGCGACGTAAGTAGTGATGTGGACAAGAGAAAAGACCCGCCGTCAACGGCAAATCGCAGGGCTCGGCGTCGCTGATGACGATCACTGCGCCAGCGGTTACAGAGGATGCTCCGACCACAGAGCCACTGCCGTCGGTGGGCGTGGGTTGATGCTGCGCCGGTACGCCGCAAGACCGTCCGAAGGCGGGAGCGGCTGAATCGGCGTCTCACAGTGCCGCAAGGCCGGCGCTGTGGGCAAAGGCAGGGGCAAAGTAGGCCGTATTTGCTTCAGAAGGCTCCCGCGGTGGCCGATAACGTTCCTGATCGGTGCCCCCAAACGGGAGGTCTACGACGGCAAGCTGCGAGAGCGCATGCTATGAAAAGAATTCCCTACACGGTGAGTGACCTCTTACGTGTTCACGCCACTGAAGCGTCGTCAAAAGAAGCCGTCGTTGACGGCAATAGATCTCTAACTTATTCCGACCTTCTCAATCACTCCGTCTGTTTTGCGAATGTTCTGAGAGAACGAGGTGTCAGGCCCGGAGACAGAGTCTGCCTGTTCTTGCCCCGGTCCCTCGAATCGGTGATTTCATTCTTTGCGGCTCAATTGCTCGGCGCTGTGGCCATTTTTGTCAATGACGTCCTGAAGGCGAAGCAGGTGAATCACATCCTGACCCACAGCGGCGCCTCACACATGATCTCCAACGCTCGGTTGATAGACTCCATAGGTTTGGAACACTTCGCGGTTGAGACAATACTAAGTGTGGATGACGTGAAATTCGCAGATGTAGCTGACCGCAACATAAGATGTCCTGCTATCGGCAACGATCTGGCGCTCATCATTTACACTTCGGGCTCTACCGGGCTTCCGAAGGGAATCATGTTGAGCCACAATAATCTCTTGTCAGGCACGCATATTATTTCGGATTATTTGAACCTGACAGCAGATGACGTTCTCATCAGTTTGTTGCCCTTTTCCTTTGATTACGGCTTAAACCAGCTCTTAACTTCGGTGTGGGCGGGGGCAACTTTGGTCATTCAGAAGTCCCTGTTTCCACCGGATATCTGCAGAACGTTGACCCGCAGGAACATAACCGGAATGCCTGCGGTCCCCTTGCTGTGGCAGCAGCTCATGGGGTCCCATTCTCCATTCTCCAAGACAGTTTTTCCTCGTCTCAGATACCTGACCAACACAGGGGGCAGGCTGCCTGAGAACTTGGTCCGACGACTTCGAACCTGCCACCCGAATGCTGATATTTATCTGATGTATGGATTGACGGAAGCTTTTCGCTCCACTTACCTGAAGCCATGCTTGGTTGATTCAAAACCCGGCTCCATCGGCCAGGCTATTCCCAATGTCGAAATTCTGGTCTGCAATGACCGCGGAGGGATTTGTGGGCCTGATGAGGTGGGTATGTTGGTTCATCGAGGGGCGAACATTGCGCTGGGTTATTGGCGGGATCCCGAGGCCACTGCGCGCGTATTCGGGACCATGGCCTTCGAAAGGAATGGGGTTCAATACAACGAGAGGGTCGTTTTTTCCGGCGATCTGGTGAAGAAGGACGAAGAGGGTGACCTCTATTTTGTGGGACGGGAAGACAACATGATGAAGTCCCATGGGATTCGGCTGAGCCCGGAAGAAGTAGAGGAATTGATGTACTCATCCGGTCTGTTGCTGAGCGTGGTCGTCTTTGACGTGCCGGGAGACGGGCCGGAATATGACATTATTGCTGCTGTCATTCCCAAGAAACAGGACTCGTTTCAAACTGAAGGGTTGTTTGATTTTTGCAAGGGCCAAATGCCTAAGTATATGATCCCATGCTCAATCATCACCTGCGCTAGCTTCCCCAAAACTTCCACAGGCAAACCAGATCGCCGGAAAATACGAGAGATGTATGTCGAAGAACATCGATCTAACCCTCAAGTTATTTGAAGTCCAGGAGCGATTCGACCGCCTCTACGATTCCACTCTGAAGAGATTCGGCAACAAGTTTCTGGATCTTTCCTACGCCAATGCTTACGACGGGCCCACCCCGGTGGTCCTTGAGGCCATGGAGAAGGCCCTCAGGGATAAAAGGGATCTCTCATTTCAGTACACCCCCTACGGGGGAAGCACTTTGACCCGTCGGAGGATTGCCACAGCGCTCAGAGCGCAGTTCGATCTGGAATTCCACTTCCGCGATATTGTGTTGACTCCGGGGGCCATGGCGGCCCTCAACATGGCCTTCAGAACCTTAGTTACAGACGCGCGCCATGAGATCATCGTCTTGACTCCATGCTGGTTAGATTATCCCCTCTATCTCAACAACCTGGACATTCGTGCGGTCTATGTGCCTCTGTCTTCAAGTAAGCATCTCGATTTGGAGAAGATCTCCAAGGCAATCAATACCAACACTCGGGCCATCGTGTTCAGCGACCCGGCGTGCCCGACGGGAGTCGTCTTCTCGACAGAAGAACTCAACGAACTATCCATCATTCTCGACGAGGCGGAACAGAGGCATAACTCGGCCATCTATCTTATATCGGACGAGTCCCAC
>JACZTW010000305.1 GCA_022573485.1 Planctomycetota bacterium | reverse complement strand
GTCCACCGTAAGTGTGCAGCCCTTCGTAGACAACCACCAAGTTCCGAGCCCGCTCCGCGAGTTCATCGTCATCGAGCGCCAGAAAGCCTCCGATGTTGACCAGGCAGTCCTTCTTGGCTGAGACTGTGCAGCCATCGGTGCATGCGCAGATCTCGCGCAGGATGTGAATGAGCGACATCCCGGCACAGCCGGGCTCGCGCTGTTTGATGAAGTAGCAGTTTTCTACTGCACGTGTTCCATCGAGAATCACGCGAATACTGTGCCTGTGGCACAGTGCCGTCACAGCGCGGATGTTCTCCAGGCTGCACGGCTGCCCACCAGCCATGTTGACGTTGGTCTCGAGCGACAAGTAGGGGATTCTCTCTGCTCCCACCTCCTCGATGAGCCGCTGCAGTTTATCGAGATCGACGTTGCCCTTGAATGGATACTCGCTCTCCGGATCGTGAGCTTCATCAATAATGACATCGACGAAGCGCCCACCTGCCAGCTCCTGATGCAGTTTGGTGGTCGTGAAGTACATATTGCCCGGAACATAGTCACCCGCCTTGATACACAGCCGGCTCAGGATGTTCTCGGCGCCGCGCCCTTGATGGGTCGGGATGAGGTGCTTGTAGCCATAATACCGGCGGACCACCTCTTCCAGCCGGTAGAAGTTGCGTGAGCCCGCATAGGCTTCGTCTCCCAGCAGGATGCCGGCCCATTGCCTGTCACTCATCGCTGAGGTTCCCGAGTCGGTCAACAAGTCGATGTACACATCTTCGCTGCGCAACAGGAACGTGTTGAAGCCTGCTTCTCTGATGGCGAGCTCCCTCTCAGCCCGCGTGGTCATACGCAGGTGCTCGATCATCTTGATCTTATATGGTTCAGCCCAGGATCGTGTCGTCATCGTCACATTTCCTTTCTCTGTGTGCTTCGAGATCTGCGCCACACTGCCGCGCCGGCACTTGGCGGTTTCCCTCTGCTGGTACGTAGGGTCGTGAACGAATGTACAGCGCGAGCGTCATGCCGGTTGTCGGTCCACTCCACTTGCTGCCCGCGTCAACCGATCCGGCGGCGGTTCGACTGGTCCGCTCCTTCATCAGTCTGCTCCTCGCTTCCTCGACGTCAGGTGACGAAGGTGGGCGTGAAAAGCGTGCGCCTGCGGGTCATTCGGCTTGAGCACGAGCGCCCGGTCGATGGCGTGAGCCGCTTCCGCCATCCGCCCGCTCATGGCCAATGCCACTGCCAGGTTGTAATGGGCATCGGCGAAGTCGGGGCGCAACGAGATCGCCTGCCGCAGGTGCTCGGTGCTGGCAGCGAGATCGCCTTGCTCGATGAGGATGGCTCCAAGCTCGCAGTGAGCTTCTGCAAGAGCCGGCTGGAGGCGCAGGGCCTCACGCAGGTGGTGCACGGCCCGATCGCTCCGGCCCCCGGCGAAGAAGAATCCGGCCACGCGATAATGGGTCTCGGCATGATCCGGCGCAGCTGCCAAGGCCTCCTGGTAATGCGGCCAGGCCCGCTCGCGCTGGCCCTGTGCGGTCATGACATCGGCCAGCTGCAAATGAGTGCCGACGTCGTCGGGCGCCCGCACGAGGATTCTCTGGAGGTGTTCGCGCGCCTCCGCCCAGCGTTCCCGCCGGACGTACAGCTCTGCGAGCATGGCGTTGGTGCTCCCGGTTGGCAGCAGTCCCCAACGGTCTGCTGTTTCGAGATGCGCGAGCGCTGTGGTCGTGTGCGGCCCATCCGCATCGGCTTGTCTGGCGAGGTTGAAGTGCCGCCGGCCCTGATGGATGTGGTAACGCACCGCAGCACTGTGAACGGTGGCCAACACGGCAAGGCCCATCGCCGCGCTGAACAGCCATCCGGCCGCCAGGATCCGGCCGTGCTGCTTGAGGCGCACACGATTCAACTCAACTTCCGGTTGACGCAGGAGCCGAAGGAACACGATGCACAGGTAGGCTCCGATCGCCCCAACAGCGATACTCAGCAGGAACGGCACCTTCTCATAAAGGCCGCGATAAATCATCAGCACCGGCAGGAATACGACAGCCATGATCGCTTCTTCCCACCATGTGAAGTCGCGGATCCTGTGCACCGCGGTGTCGGACACGGTCGTTCGGATCAAACCGGGGCGACCGAATCCGAAATGCACTGAGCGCTGGGGGCACACAGCCACGCAGTTGAGGTCCTTGAGGCAAGCCGGATCGACGACCATGCCGTAACGGGCCAACTCCTCGTGAACGCGAACATGGGATGGGCACGCGGCGGTGCAGGCGCCGCACTGTATGCAATTCGGGCCCGCCCGAATACGGCCGGGAGCCACTCGGTCGGCGACTCGAAACAAGGCACCGTACGGGCACCCATAGGTGCAGAACCCGCGCGAACCGAGCACGTAGACGATGAGGAATCCGCACACTGCGAAAGTGATCAAGGCCACTCCCGGGCCGGGCAGATTGCGCCAGAAGTCCTCGGTGGCGAACGACGCCCAGCCATCGCGATCGACGGTCACTCGCAGCTCGGGCAAGTCGCGGCCTTCCCATAGCCGGACGACCTGCGGCCAGGCAAACATGTACAGCGCGGCACCGAGTGGCACCCACAGCAACACGCGGCTGCGAATTCCCCGCGGTCGACGGATATTGAGCTTTCGCAGGATCCAAGTACACAAATCCTGCAGAGCCAGAATGTGACATCCCCACGAGCAAAAGAACCGTCCGAAGACGGCGGTGGCCAGCAAAGCGATGGTCATGAACACGAAGCCCGCAGTGACAATGCCCAGTTCAAGCGTGTACATGACCTCGTTGAGTTCAAGCGGCGCAAGGGTCTTGCCTGCGATCAGCCAGTGTATAATGTGAGCGGTAATCAACACATAGACCAGCGTGAGCGAGGCCGCGCGCCAATGCGCATAGCCGCGCCTGGGAGATCTGGCCACAGATGTGCGCTCGGGCTGGCTCATCGGCTCACCTTCATGCTGGCAACCCGCCGAGTGACATGTTGTTCATCCCACAATCCTCGCCGAGCCGGCGATTATCACGGGCGGCGCTGCACTTCTTTCGCTCTTTGGGTCAATGAAACGATATAACCCTATTGATATAGATAATTATACCATTCTCCGATCCCCTGAGGAAGGACGAGACGTAACGTCTTTTGTAACAACATGTTACATCCCGAACATCGTGGCTGAGCGGATCCCGTGCAGGTCAGCAGGAGCAAGCCCATCACGTGGGTTGACATGCGCGACGTCTCCGGTTGTGAGTCCGCTCCTGGCGCGTAGGCAAGCCGCCGGCAGTTGAGTCGTGAGACAGTGGGTTATACGTTCATGTCCGACATGTCCGACCAGCTCTCAGCCCTATGACTGTACACTGCAAACCATAGGATTGAGACGAGCCCGATGGCGAGGATCGGAATCCAGAAATGGTATTGTGGATGATAGGTCTCCCACAGCAGTTTTGTTGCAGCGGCAGGCTCTATGCCCAGCACGTCCTGGAGCATATCCACGGCGCCGGAGCGATCGATGTCCAGCGTTGCCTCAAGTGAGGCGATCTTCCCGTCCCAGTGTTTTGCCGCTCCGAACTCCGTCCGCTCCGCGAGGTAGCGCAACGCCAACGTGGCCTTCTCGCCGTAGTGGCCATAAAGGTACCCGGTCAGTTTGGCGCCGATCGCTCCGCCGATGCCCACGGGAATGTTGGCATAGCCGAGGAATTGGGCTTTCTTGCCGGCCGGTGCGATCAGCCCGAGATACTCGTTTTGCTTGGGAGCGCACAGCATTTCACCGGCAGTGAATACCGCGATGCCCAGCATGAAGATCCAGCCGTTGGCAGTCAAGCCCGTCACCGCAAGTCCGGCCATCGTCAAGATCATGCCGATGAGCATGGCGCGGAGCGTGCGCATGCGTCGCACCAGCCATGATAGGGGAATCACGAACAAAACGACGAGGAGGGAGTTCAACCAAATGAGCATCTGTGGCTGGACCGCCTCGCCGCCCCGTTCTGAGACTGCATCATGAAGTTGCGTGGACAGCCCTTTCAACT
>JACZTW010000304.1 GCA_022573485.1 Planctomycetota bacterium | reverse complement strand
ATTCCTCAGAGCCAACCACTTATTCAACATCTGATACCACGGGTTATTGTCATCACCCTCATTCAAATCCGGCACGGTATCCAACTCAACCTCGAATATCGAGGCCAGGCAGGCGCGGATGCAATCGCCCTGCTCGTCGACCGAGTCGCCAATTCCGCCGAATTTAGTTTGCATCACTGGGATCATTTACACCCCGACCCGAATGTCAGATTGGCCGTTCAAGCCGTAGACGACGTTTGTCGGCTCGATGTCGTGGTGGTGCAACTGGCCGCGCAACTGCATGTTGTTGCTCCTGTACTGATCCGTGATCCGCTCCAAAATCCTGAAATCCTTCGCCCGGCCGAATTCGGAATGGGACCTGAGCTGCCGTTGCCGTGCATGATCGGGAGCCTCGCGCCGTTCTCGTCGCGCTCTCATAACTGAAGAGTCCTGCGTGTTATCGGGCGGATGGGCAAATCGGTTGTTGACGCCGAGCGATCCGTACGCGATGTTTAAAATGCTGTTGCGCATTGCTATTTCAAATAACGGAACGCTCTATGGCACCTGATTCCCAGACGCATGTCGAGGCTGTCTTGATCAGCGAGCCGCACGCGCGGATTCGAAGTGGTCTGGAGGTCAGCCTCACACAACACGGTTACCAGGTGGCAACCGACGATGGCTCAGATCCTCTTGAAGCGATCGAGGCGCAGGTGCCGGACGTAGCGGTGTTGTCCTGCGACCTCTTGCCCGACGGCTTTCGCATTTGCGAACAGGTGGTTGAGGATGGGATCGCTGCGGCGATCATCATGTCGAGTCACGAACCCACCAAAGAAATGGTAATCAAAGCGGCCCGTGCCGGCGCCAAGGGATTCGTGGTGACTCCCACGAGCGGTCCCAAACTCCGGCAGAAGGTGGAGAGCGTCTACAGTCAGACTCCCCAGGCTTCATCCAGGGCCAAGTTCCCAATCATCCGATTCGGAGCCCGAAATTTGAGCGATGCCCAGAAGGTGGACATCATCATGCGCGACGTATCGGAGATTCGAGTCATGCCCCAGGCAGTGGCAAAGATACTGCAGGTGACGAATCAGGGTGACGTGGGGGCTCACGACATCGCAGCAGCCGCGGGATCAGATCCGACCATAGCGGCGATGGTTCTGAAGCGGGCCAACTCCGCCTACTACGGCGGCAACGGTCAGATTTCGGACCTGCGAGCAGCCGTCGTGCGGTTGGGCTCCCGGGAGTGCCGTGATCAAGTCGTTGGGATGGCGACCTCCGATTTGTTCCCCAAGATCGAGAAGAGCTTCGGATTCAATCGCGTGTGGCATTGGGTTCACTCCCTGTCCTGTGGCCTGCTGGCTGAGCATCTATCGCGCCGGCCTGGGTTTGTAAACTGGCAGGATGCGTTCGCCGCGGGTCTGCTGCACGATATCGGCAAGCTCATCCTCGACGATTTTCTCACCAGCGCCTATGGACGAGTCGTACGGACGGCCCACACCACGGGGATCACGATGCTCGCCGCAGAAAAGAAGGTCCTGGAGCGCGACCACGCCCTAGTCGGCAGTCAAGTTTTGGAGCGCTGGCGATTTCCGGAGGCCATCTGCCAAGCGATCGCCGATCACCACGACAGCCAACATGCCGTTCCCACAAACCATGCAAACCTTGCTGGCGCGATCTTTCTGGCTGATCAAATGGCCAAAGCGATGCTCGTGGGTAGCGGGGGCGATTTCATCGTGCATGACATTCCACAGGCAGTGTGGGACCGCTATGGTTGCCGCATCGTCAACTTCGAGGCCCTGTGCGGCCAGTTGGAAGAACAGCTGAGAGAATACTGCTCGTTTCTGCGGATCAACGACAAGGAAGCAGAGGACGCTCTGGATCACAACCGTGATTCGGGCACGGCTGTCCTGTTTGATCACGACAAGGACAATACGTTTCTTCTCACTCTGTTCTTGGTGAACCAGGGTTTTGAAGTGAAGACCGTTTCAGAGCCAGATGCGTTCAGTACATTGAAAGACGCACCCCAGCTTGTGGTCTTCAGGCCGGCGGACTTCGGCGAAGCAAACACAGTCCTCAAACGCATCGAATCCTTCAAGGATGGTCCCTGTCCCACAGTCTGTGTGCTCGAGGACAGCGGCCGCGGCTACGAAGAGGAGTTTCGGGCGGGACGTGAATGGCTTCGAGTGTTGACCAAACCGCTTGATTGTTTCGAGTTGCTCTGCAAGGCACGCGAACTTCTGCCGGACGTGCTCAAAGCCAAGGTCCTCGCTAGAGCGAAACCGCTGCGGAGTGAGCCTCGGTGTTGACAAACCCCGCGGACTGATGGATATCGCCTTGGGCCGGAACCCGCTGTTCACCATTCGGTAAGACGAGAACCTGCCTAGGGTCCAATAAACGGTGTGGATTTCCCAATATGTTGTTCCCGGTGTTTTCCGCCAGGAACGGGTCTCTGTTTCTGCAAAAAGCCTGATCTCAAGAGGTTGCGTCATCGAAGCAAGATCATGCCGGCTGGGCGTCGTACCGGCTGAAGGCGACAGCTTCTATCAGGACGACGGATAAGCCATGTCCGCCAGAATCGGACCGATACTTATGGATGAGGCCCGATCAGATTCGGGGGGAGAAACGCGCGGCTGAGACTGCGCCGCGCACTATGGAATGGATCTTGTATGACGTCTGAGCGCTCACAGAGCTGCCTTCAATCGATGCGTGCCGGACCTCGCGGCAGGCGCATGAGGCGAACGGGCTTTAGCCTCGTGGAACTGGTGATCGTCATAGTGATCATTGGTATCATCGCTGCCATTGCCGTGCCACGCTTCAGTAAGGCCAGCAGTGTCGCGCAAGCCAAGAGCGTGGCCGGCACAATGAGCGTCGTGAACAACGCCAAAGAGGACGCCTTGCGAATGGCGGCCCTCACGGCGCTGCTGCGATACGACGATCCGAAAATCGGCCGGGCGGTTGTCGCGCAGTACAACGACATGGGCGACGATATTCGTAGCGTTGCTCAAACCCTCTTGGCCAGCCGCTCGGTCTGGTCCTTGCAATGGCTCGGCGCGCTGGATGAAGGCAAGATCGACAAGCAGAGCATCCCGCTCGATCTCGTCCGCCAACTAACCGCCCACAGCGATAAACGCCTGGTGCAACTCGTCGAAAAACACTGGGGTCAGGTCAAAGGCGCCACGTCGGCGGAAATGCGAAGCCAAGTTGAACAACTCAGCAAGGTTATTGCCGGCGACATCGGCAACCCTTACGACGGCAAGAAATTGTTCGCGGCGTCTTGCGGCAAGTGCCATGTCCTGTTCGGACAAGGCGGCCGCATTGGACCCGATCTCACGGCCTATAAGCGAGACGACATCGGGCGCATCTTGCTCAACGTGGTGAACCCCAGCGCCGAAATTCGCGAAGGATTCGAGACCTTTACGATACTGACCAACGATGGGCGCGTTCTGACCGGGTTCTTGGTCGATCGCGACAATCGCGTCGTGGTGCTGCGCGGCGTCGACGGGCAGAGCATCGTCGTCCCACGAGATCAGATCGAAGAAATGCTCCCGCAGCGCAAAAGCCTCATGCCCGAGGGCTTGCTCTCGAAATTGAAAAAAGGCCAGGTGCGAGACTTGTTCGCCTATCTCCGCACCATGCAGCCGCTGAACGAATGACGCGGCATTAATGATGCGTTGGCTAACGACGCCGCGGTTAGTAACGCGACCGCTGGCGGTCAGTGATTGAGCGTAAACTCCGCGCTGTTGAGCAGCGCCCACAGGACATCGCCGAGTGCTTGTCGGCGATCGCCGCGTGGGCCGCCCGATTCGACATAGCGCGTGAACTGCTCGCGTTCCAGTTCGCCCGGCAACCGTGACAGGGTCGCCAGGAACAGCGTTTCGACGCGCTGAGCGTCGTTGAAGAACGGGGCGTCGAGGGCTTGCAGCAGTCCGCGTCGCCGCAGGTCGGTCGCCCGCGCGACAACGCCGCCGTTCATCAGCGTCAGCGCCTGCGGAATCCCCGCCTGATAACCGGAAGAGGGGCCGCCGGGGTTGCGAAACCGCGCCACGAAGGCCTC
>JACZTW010000047.1 GCA_022573485.1 Planctomycetota bacterium | reverse complement strand
CTGCATAGCGCCGCCGAACCGCGAAGCGCACGGCCGGCTCATAGGCCCGCTTGGCCAGTCGGATCAGGATGCTCTCGGTGTGTTTGACTTTTCCAGTGATGCCAATGGCCACCATTGCGGGAATAAACGTGAGTGACAGAACGAACGCAGCACCGAGGGCAAAGATGACGGTGATGGCCATGGGGTGGAACATCTTGCCCTCGATGCCGGTCAAACTCAGGATGGGAATGTAGACGGTGATGATGATCGTTTGCCCGAAGAAAGACGGCTTGATCATTTCCTTGCTCGCGAGCATCACTTCGCGCAACCGCTCTTCCAACGAGAGCAGCCGTCCCGTGTTGTGTTGTTTGAGAGCCAGCCGTCGCAAGCAGTTCTCTACAATGATGACGGCCCCATCGACGATCAAGCCGAAATCAATGGCCCCGAGGCTCATGAGGTTGCCGCTGACGCCTGCCTGGACCATCCCCGTAACGGCGAGCAGCATGGCCAGCGGGATGGCCAGCGAGGTGATCACTGCGGCCCGAAAGTTCCCCACCAAGAGAAGAAGAACGACGATGACCAGGATGGCCCCCTCGGTCAAGTTTTTTTCAACCGTGCGGATCGTGGCATCGACCAGCTTCGTGCGGTTGAGCACGGTCTTGATTTGAATATCAGGCGGCAGCGTCTTTCTGATTTCGGCAATTTTTTCATCGACGGCGATCGAGACGGTGCGGCTATTCGCTCCGATCAGCATCATCGCCGTGCCGACCACGACTTCCTTGCCGTCTTCGCTGGCGCTGCCGGTGCGCAGTTCCTTCCCAATCTTCACGGTGGCTACGTCGCGGACGTAGATCGGCGTACCGGGACGCCCGCCGACGACGATCTTGGCGATTTCTTCCTTGTTGTGGATCCGCCCGACCGCGCGGACCGTGTAGTATTCGCCCGCGTGCTCGATGTACCCGGCGCCGGTCGAGACGTTGTTGCGCTCCAGAGCCTCGATCACATCGTGGAAGGTCAGGCCGTATGCGACGAGCTTCATGGGATCGGGTTGGACGTGATACTGCTTGACGTAGCCGCCGATCGCATCCACGCCGGCCACACCTTCCACTCCTTTGAGTTGTGGCCGGATGATCCAGTCCTGCACGGTCCGCAGATAAGAGCCCAGTTCCACGTCGGTTTGAAGCACTTCGCCTTCGAGCGTGAGGTAGGTTCCGTCGCTCTGCCATCCGGGCCGGCCATCCTTGATGTCAGCTCCCTGGCCGTCGCGGTGTTCGTAATCGACGGTCCACATGTAGATCTCGCCCAGCCCGGAAGTGATCGGGCCCATGGCCGGTTCGGCCCCCGGCGGCAGACTGTCACGGGCTTCGAGCAACCGTTCGCTGACCTGCTGGCGCGCGAAGTAGATATCGACGTCATCGTAGAAGACCGCCGTCACCTGCGAGAAGCCGTTGCGCGAGAGAGAGCGGGTGTAGTCCAGCCCAGGGATGCCGGCCAGGGTGATCTCGATCGGAAAAGTGACTTGCTTTTCGATTTCGTCCGGCGACAGCTCTGGAAATACAGTGTTGATCTGTACTTGGTTGTTTGTGATGTCGGGCACGGCGTCGATTGGCAAGACAGTCAGCGAATAAATGCCCAGCCCGGCAGCGGCCATCGTGAAGAGTACGACCGTATATCGATGGTCGATGCAAAACCTAAGAATGTGTGCAAGCATGAAAGAAATCCTCGCTCTCAACTTGTAGCGGCCGACTTCTGTGTCGGCCGTCGGTCGGCAGAGACGCCGACCGCTACAGGGATTCTCAGACAGAGCCTAGTGCGCGTGTGTTGCTCCGGACTTGCCGATCTCGGCTTTCAAGACAAAGCTGTTCTTGGCGACATATTGTTCACCCGCCGAGAGGCCGCTCAGCACCTCGACCCATTGGCTGTCACGATGCCCCAGTTCCAGCGGGCGGGCTTCAAACGTGTTTCCGTATCTCACAAAAACCGCCGACCAGCCCCGGATGTTCTGGATGGCCTCCCGTGTGACGGCGACGGGAACGGCAGCCTCGTGCTCGACCAGCTCCGCGGTGACAAAAAGTCCCGGTCGCAGGAGGCCGTCGGGGTTGTCCAAAATCACGCGCGCCGTCGCGGTGCGCGTGGCTTGGTCCACGACGGGAGAAATGTAGTCGATCACGCCCACCGCATCTGGAATCTCGCCACGAAAAGACACGGTGACCGGCTGTCCGGGGCGAATCTTTGATGCGTCTCTTTGATAAACCGTCAAATCGACCCACACAGTGCTCAAGTCGGCGAGCACGTACACATCGGAATCTTCATCGACGAGTTCGCCCTGCGTGATGTGCTTCTCGATGACGGTGCCTGCGAAGGGCGCTCTGAGTGTGTAGATCGCGAACTGCGTGTCGGGCTCCTTGGACACGTTTTCCACTTGTTCCTGAGTGAGGCCGAAGGCGTGCAGGCGGGCCTCGGTCTTGCGATGCTCGATCTCGGCCTCCGCCAATTGTTGTTTGGCTTTGAGGAAGTCCTCCTCGGAAGAGATCCCCTTGGCTTTCAGGGCTTCGGCCCGCGCGAAATTGGCGGCGGCCAGTTCGAGTCGCTGTTCGGCTGCGATGTCGTCACTCTTGGCTTCGACCAACTCACGGCTCTCCAGCACAGCCATGACTTCATCCGCATCGACGTGATCTCCCAGGCGTTTGTTCACCTGCCGAACAATGCCATGCACGCGGGGGACGATGTGCGCGACTGTATCGGCATTGAGCACGATCTCGCCGCGCAGCGTGATCGTTTGGGTGATCCGTTGCTCGCCCGCCTCCTGAACTATAATGCCGGCTTGTTCCGCCGCTTGCGCGGACAAATCAACCCGCGTTTCGTATGAAGCATAATGCCACGCGTAGGATTCTCCTCCCTTGTCAGCCATGACGTCTACGTCAAAGGAGTGCGGTTCTTCGACGACTTGCTCCCCACGCAAGTATTCGCCTTCCTGTTTGAACGAGAACTCATCGACACGCCCGCCCAGTCGGTGCAAATAGATGGTCAGGTCATTGCCATCAAGCGCGATTGGCTTGCCGTCTTCGTAAGCATAGATGCGGAATTGCGGCGGAATACCGCTTTCGTAGATCGTTACTTCCAGTTCCAAGCCGTCCGACTCCAGCATTCGACCACCGTGTGGGCCTCGTTCGAATTCGTCTTTGTGGTCATCCTCATGGCCGTGCCCGTGACCGGTTTCTGGTTTCGAGGGTGCAAGCCATGATGACGTGCCCGCGATTCCGACGACGAGTCCGAGTACGAGGGCGACGACGCCGATTGCGATGGTTTGGTTATTCATGGGTTCGATTCTCCATCTTTCCGCGTGGCGGATTGTGGTGTGGCTTCAAGGATTTTCGAGAGTGGCTGCCCGGTGACTTGCTCCAGGGCAATCAAGCTCCGGGCGCCGTCGAAAAGACTTCCAATGTACTGGCGGCGGGCTTTGAGATAGCTCCGCTGAGCTTCCAGCACGGCCAGGAATGACGTTTTGCCCAGGCGATACGCTTCGCGCGAGAGATTGAGATTGTCCTGCCGCTGCGGCAGCAGATGATCTCGATAGGACCGCACGATGCCCCAAGACGTCGTGGCTTGATTTGAGGCGGCTCGGGTTTGCTGGGTGAGCGCGCGTAACAAGCTATCCAGCATCTTGAGCGCTTGGCGATACTTGTATTCCGCCTTGGCGATTTGCGCCTGATTCTGATCGAAGATCGGAAGCTCCAGAGCGATGCTGGGGCCAATGATGAAATTTGTGTGCTTGCTTTTGCGTCGCGTGAGCGATGGCGGGGTGAGCATTCCGCTGGAGATCGAATTGAAAATCGTGTCCGAGACAAAGTCGAGATCCGTTTGCGGCGTGCGGTGGCTTCGTTCGAGCGACACGCCCACCTCCAGGTTTCGGAACACGGAGCGTTTCTGCAGCGCCCATTCCGCGTGGGCAGCCTCGGCGGATTGCAGGGCGGCCTTCAAATCGAGGCGGTGTTGCGTGGCCAGGTCTTGAAGTCGCTCCTCTGCCAACTGCCAGGAGGGCGGATCCGGCAGCGGCTCGATGAGGTCCAGCTCATCGGGGGACACAGTGAGACCGAGGAGCGTCGCCAGCGCGATCTTGCTGGCGTAGGCTTCGCGTTGCGCGGTCTGAACCGTGATGTCCGCCCCGGTCAGCTCGGATCGAGCCAGATTCACCTCCAGCAAGCTACCCGCACCCGCTTCCTGTCGCGCCAGCGCTGCGTCCAGGAGAAGTTGGGCGATGCCCTGGTTCCCGATCGCGAGCGTCGTGGCCTGGCTGGCGGCCACGGTCTCGAAATAGGCTGTCTTCGCCCGGCCCACCAGATCCGCTACACCCACAGCCACCTCCAGGATGGCACTGTCGAGCTGCCGCTCGGCGGAACGCTGCCGCGCCGGAATCTGCCAGATTTCGGCGATGTTCTGCGCCACGTCCGCTGTAAGATTGGCCAGCCCGCCGCCGGACGGCAGGCGTAGCGATAGGCCGAGCGTCGGGTTGGACAGGAGCCCCGCCTGAACCACGTCGGCCCGGGCCATGCCGATGTCGAAGAACATCGCTTGAAGATCCGGATTGTTGAGCAGGCAGACTTGGGCGGCCTCATCGGCGGTCAGGCCATCGTTCAACAATGAATCGACTTGTTCCTGGGCAAGTTCGTCTTCACCGGGGCGGTACACGGTCTCATAGCCGGTCGCTTCGGAGATACGGTCGATTGTCGTTTGATAATCCGGGCGCGGGTCTACCGTCGCACAGCCCGCAAAGGCAAGGACGATGGGGAACGCAACCAATACTAATGCTCGATTTGCAGTCATGGATTCCATCCGCTGATAAGAACAACGAGAAAACGACAGCGCACAGCGGCTCAAGGCCGAGCGGCGTCAGATAGCGAGTTTTGGAATGTGCGAATCAGAGCAGAAGCGGCACATCGCTACGGGGAAATGGCAGGCGACAGGCGTGGGCGGTTTGTTCCTCTGCGTCATGCGGGAGAGGCATCGTCGCACGAACGGGCAGAAGCGCACATGGGCCGGCGGCAAACGCGGGCACGAGAAAGCTATCGTGGGCCGGAAGCGGGGTTGATCTTGAGCTGGAACGAGCGGCGACGAATGCGCGACATGGATCCGCAGCACAGTCTGCTTCATGTCCGCAGGCCATTTCGGCGCCGCAATCGCAATGGTGATCAAGCACACCGCTCATGCAGAGGATCGGCGCGAGAAAAACGCACAGCGCTGCGGAGATGGTCAAGTACCTGCCCATGTTGAGTCTCATAGTAGCGGATCTGCGGGGTCTGCGCCAAGGGTTTCTTCAAGCGTGCCGCAGGTCGATTCAAATGATCCTATCGGCTGGAATCGCCGGCAGCAGCAGGGGAGTGTTGCCCCGACCGGCCTCGAGAACACGTTTTCGGACCATGCGGCACCAATAGCGACATCTGAGGATCACTGGTCGGTGCGACCGGTGAAAGCGACCTCACTCATCATTGCTGCCGGAGAGTCTCCGTTGAATGATCTCAAGTTCGAGCTCGGCTAGCCGAATCTGCGCCTTTAAGGATTGCAGGGCGATCTCCATTTCACTCACTTCCGCACGGTCGACTGCGCCATTTTCGAATAGTCTGCCGAGGCGTGCGAGTTGCTCCGCTACCACAGGAAGTTGACGGACGGCGGCTTGACGCGCAGTCCGAGCTTGCTCCTGCAAGTCCCGGAGTTCGACTTCTTTCGGCGTCAACTCAGCAGATAAGAAGCGGGTCCGCAGCGATTGCCGGCGCCGGAGTTCATCGAGACCGGCTGCGATTTGCTGGAAGCGCGCCTCAGCCACATCGACCTCGTAGTCCATTACAAACGCTGACTTGGCGAGCCTGCGGAGTCGGTCCAATTCTTTGGCTGCGATTGCGAGCTGTCGCTCGATCGGCCGCTCTTCCGTCTGGAGACGCGCGGTGACGAAGTCGCGTCCGCCTACCAGCGGCGCCGACAGGGCGTTGTTCGGTTCGCGACCGCTGATCGACACTTCTTCCAGTTCGAGCCGGCGGCGCTGGATCTCTGATTCAGATGATACGAGAGGCAACTCCAGACGCCTGATCTCGCTCTCGCCGATATAGCCCTTTTCAGCCAACGGCTGCTTTTCGGCCAGAGCCTGCGCGTGGTGCGCATGCAGCATCTCCGCGATTTCGAGTTGGGCCTGTATCTTGGCGATGAGCAGTCCACGGGCGGCGCGATCGTCCTCGTGCGTGACCGCGTACGTGCCGGCTGCCCCGAGGAACATCGACCCGGCCACCAGCGCAACGCTGGCGACCACCTTCGACCACGTCAGACGAAGTCGGTGGGGTGTTCTGGATACCACCCCGTTGTGGCGAAGGTTGGAGCGCAGTTGCCATTCCAGGGCTTTGACAAAATCGGGGTCTGCATCTTGGTTCGAGTTCATCGTATTTCTCCATTCTGCTTGATCATCCGTTTGAGCCGCGTGCGAAGCGCCTGCCGGGCACGGCGCAGGCGTCCTTCGACGGCTCGCTCACTGATTCCAAATTCCAGGGCGATCGTCGTCGTTTTCTTGCCTTCCAGATAGAACGCTTCGAGCAGTTCGCCGCGGCGCCGGCTGAGCCGGGCCAGCCCCCAGTACACGAGTGCAGTAGCGTCCGGGCCGTCGGGCGGGCCGTCGTCGAATAGCGCATCGATGCGAGCGCTTTCGACCAGTTCCGGCGTCTTGCGGCGGTAGTGGTTGAGCAGCAAGTTGCGGGCGACCGTCTTCAGCCACGCCAGCGGAACGTCCGGCTGCCGCCCACTGCGCCACTCCCTCACGGCCCGCAGGTAGGTCTCCTGCGTGATATCCTCAGCCAACTCGCGTGATCCACCGGATCGGCGCGATACGAACCGATACAATTTCTGCACGGTCTCGCGATAGATCCCGATCACGTCCCCGGCTTCAGAATCGTTCCGGCCGCTCATCCGCCCGTCTCCACCCAATCGTTCGTACGACCAACATTTGTCCGCTCCAACAATGATGACACCCTGTGGCGTGAAATCCCACGCAAAAAGTCGACTGGGTTGACTCGCTGGATTTGCGCACAAGAAAACCCCGCCCGGTGGTCCGGACGGGGTTTTGGATAACAATCGAATCAGTGGGACAATCAGTGGCGATGAAAACCATCGCGAGTGCCTCCCGGCAACGCATCGTTGCCAGGCAGGCGGCTGAATGAAGAGCGTCAGCCCTTCATTAATGTGATCAAGCGTTCGGCCATTAGTACGGGTCAGCTAAACACGTCTCCGTGCGTACACCTCCCGCCTATCGAACAGCTGGTCTTGCTGCGGCCTTCATCCCGAAGTCGGGAATCGAAGCCTAATCTCGAGGAAGGCTTCCCGCTTAGATGCTTTCAGCGGTTATCCGTTCCGTGCATAGCTACCCAGCGGTGCCCCGTGCGGGACAGCTGGTACACCAGTGGCACGTGCAACTCAATCCTCTCGTACTAGAGTTACACCCTCTCAAGCTTCGTGCGCCCACGGCAGATAGGGACCGACCTGGCTCACGCCGGTCTGAACCCAGCTCGCGTACCACTTTAATCGGCGAACAGCCGAACCCTTGGGAGCGCCTACACCCCCAGGATGTGATGAGCCGACATCGAGGTGCCAAACCGCCTCGCCGCTATGAACGCTCGGAGGCGATCAGCCTGTTATCCCCGGAGTACCTTTTGTCCGATGAGCGATGGCCCTTCCACACAGAACCACCGGATCACTAAGGCCTACTTTCGTATCTGCTCGATGTGTATATCTCGCAGTTAAGCTGGTTTGTGCCTTTACACTCGAAACGTGATTGCCAACCACGCTGAACCAACCTTTGCACTCCTCCGTTACTCTTTAGGAGGAAACCGCCCCAGTCAAACTACCCACCTAGCACGGTCCCCCGCCCGGATTCACGGGTCGGGGTTAGGTAACCCACAGCACAAGGGTGGTATTTCAAGGATGGCTCCCTGACAGCCGAAACCGCCAGATCATCGCCTCCCACCTATCCTACGCATGTACAGCAGATGACCAATACCAGGCTATAGTAAAGGTTCACGGGGTCTTTCCGTCTTGCCGCGGGTATGTGGTATCTTCACCACAATTACAATTTCACCGAGTCGGTCTTTGAGACAGTGCACCAGTCGTTACGCCATTCATGCACGTCGGAACTTACCCGACAAGGAACTTCGCTACCTTAGGACCCTCATAGTTAGGGCCGCCGTTTACGGGTGCTTCAGTCGCCAGCTTCTCGCCGGCAAGCCGGGACAATAACCGCCTTCCTTAACATTCCCGCACCGAGCAGGCGTCAGTCTCTATACGTCGTCTGTACGACTTGGCAGAGACCTGTGTTTTTGATAAACAGTCGCCGGTGCCGATTCACTGCGCCCGCCTGTCCGAAGACAGGACGGGACCCCTTATCCCGAAGTTACGGGGTTAATTTGCCTAGTTCCTTAAAGACCGTTCTCTCGAGCGCCTGAGGCTACGCGCCTCACCTACCTGTGTCAGTTTTAGTACGGATCCGCCATTCGTCCACAGTAGCTTTTCTCGGTTCTGCCGTCACGCACTTCGGCAACAAAGCGGCCTCGGCCTTTCGGCAACCCTCAGCATATGGTGGGCTGCACTCTAGCAAAACGCACTACTGCTTCAACCTCCTGACAGAGGGCAGGAATATTAACCTGCTGTCCATCGACTACGCCTTTCAGCCTCGTCTTAGGTTCCGCCTAACCCTGGGCGGATTTACCTTCCCCAGGAAACCTTAGGTTTACGGCGAGCAGGATTTTCACCTGCTTTATCGTTACTCATACCGGCATAATCACTTGATCGGTCCGCAACCACTCCTTTCGGTATGGCCTGTATCTACCGATCAACGCTCTCCTACCGATCCAAGAGCTATCAGCTGTCAGCTCTCAGCGGTCAGCGTTTCAAAAAACGCCGACATCCGCCCTCAGCAAAAGCTGATTGCTGAAAGCTAAAAGCTGATAGCTCAAGGATCCCACGGCTTCGGTTCCATGCTTAGTCCCGTTCATTATCGGCGCCCAATTTCTCGACGGGTAAGCTATTACGCACTTTTTAAATGATGGCTGCTTCTAAGCCAACATCCCCGCTGTCTCGGAAAAAAGACTTCCTTAAGCACTTAGCATGGATTAGGGACCTTAGCCGGTGATGTGGGCTGTTTCCCTTTCGTCCACGAAGATTAGCCCTCGTAGACTCACTGCCGGGATAGTCGCGACGGTATTCGGAGTTTGGTTCGATGCGGTAGGCTGGTGGCCCCCGCGAACGATTCAGTATCTCTACCCCCGCCGCGTAGTGGCCCGACGCTGCCCCTAAAGGCATTTCGGAGAGAACCAGATATCTCTGGGTTTGATTAGACTTTTACTCCTCCCCACAGCTCATCCCCTAACTTTTCAACGTTAGTGGGTTCGGTCCTCCAGGACGGTTTAGCATCCCTTCAACCTGGCCATGGGTAGATCACCCAGTTTCGGGTCTATTACCTGCGACTATGGGCGCCCTATTCAGACTCGCTTTCGCTTCGGCTCCTCCCCGTAAGGGATTAACCTGGCCACAGAAAATAACTCGCCGGTTCATTATGCAAAAGGCACGCGGTCATCCCGCGCCGAGCAAGCTCGACACATGGGACTCCCACTGCTTGTAGGTATATGGTTTCAGGTTCTTTTAACTCCCTTAAAAAGGGTTCTTTTCACCTTTCAGTCACCCTACTGGTCAACTATCGGTCATCGAGTAGTACTTAGCCTTGGAGGGTGGTCCCCCCTGCTTCACACGGAGTTCCACGAGCTCCGTGCTACTCTGGGTCACCTCTCAACGGAGAGCTATGGCCGTCGCATACAGGACTGTCACCTTCTACGGTCAGCCTTTCCAGACTATTCTGCTAGCCATGCTTTTGTAACTCCTCGAGGGCCCGCAACCCCCAGCACCACTTGCCGCCCACGCGACGTTCATAGAAACAAACGCCAATGGAAGGCAAATGATGCTGGGTTTGGGCTATATCCGCTTTCGCTCGCCGCTACTTACGGAGTCTCGGTTGATTTCCTTTCCTGCAGGTAATGAGATGTTTCAGTTCCCTGCGTTGGCTCCACACGGACTATACATTCATCCGCGGGTGACGCCATCTACTTGCGTAGTGACGCCGGGTTGCCCCATTCGGAGATCTCTGGATCAAAGGATGTTTGACTCCTCCCCAGAGCATATCGCAGCCTACCACGTCCTTCATCGCCTCTCGATACCAAGGCATCCACCATACACCCTTAATAGCTTGATCACATTAATGAAACGCTGTCGCATTTCAGTAATCAGTAGCCAGTAACCAGTATTCTGTAAAAGCAATACTTGCACTGGCTGCTCTGTTATCAAGCCGCCTATCTTGAAGATTCAGTCAGCATCCGGCCTTTGGCGGTCAGTGTTTCCACTGGCTGCTTGCTGGCCTTTGCTGCTTGCCTCTTCGGCACTCAAGTGGTTTAAATTGCCACATACGTGCCCATAGATCGGAAAGAATCTATGGGCCGCTATTGTCCACTAATTCAATTGTCAAAGAGCACAATAGCTATCAGCTATTAGCTTTCAGCTATCAGCCATCGGCTCTCAGTCTTTCTGAAAGCTGATGGCTGATCGCTGACCGCCTACACTTATGGAGCCGAGCGGGCTCGAACCGCCGACCTCCTGGTTGCAAACCAGGCGCTCTCCCAGCTGAGCTACGGCCCCGGAAGAAGCGTCGAAAAGCCAAAAAGTCCCATCGCGAAGGTCCGACTTCTTGACGTTTTCCCTGAGCCAACTGCTCAGTCAGAACCTTTGGGGCGTCACCCGCCGCCTTTTTTGAGAATCACGAAGACGAAGACGCCAACAACTGCGACGAGGCCGGCTCCAATCAACAGCAGGTTAGGCCACTGCGCCGTCATGTCCGCGATCCTTCCATTGCCGGCTGAGGTCTCAATCCAATGGGCCCGGCAAGACTCGAACTTGCGACTTCGTCGTTATCAGCGACGCGCTCTAGCCAACTGAGCTACGAGCCCGTGATCGATCGTGCCGCATCAAACGCGACATCAGAGCAGCAGATCGAAGCGACGCATTCCGCCGGACTGAAAGCCAAAAGCGACACGGGGGCCAGCGCTCACTCAACTGACAAAGAAAAAGCCGCCAACAAAACAGTCAGCGGCTTCGGAGGCACGGATCAGGGAGCCCTAGGGACCCTCCGGCTGACTGGATTTATGCTCGCGTTGTGGCTCTAAGTCTTTGCTCAGCAAACAATTATCCTCTCTGAACAGGGCACCTCTACAAACAGAGCCGTCCGGCTCAAATCATGACAATCAAGTAATGTAACGGGTTTTCGCTGGGTGTCAACTCGGAATCTCCACTCTTTGAGCAAGAGCCCGTGATCGGGCGGCGGCCGCTCGACCAGAAGAGGATCGATTTGGAGGATTCTGATCGGCCATCCCGTTCGTTACATATTGCGACACAAAGGATTAAGTCGTCAAGCGGGCGAGGATGCTTGAGCGGAGCCATACGCTCAGGGAATGCAATGGATGGGAACGTCCGTCCAATAAGAGCGCAGATTACCTTCCACACTCAAGGGTCTTGTCAGTCACGTCGATCATGTGCGATAGGTCTACAACCGATGATTCTGTTAGCCGGAGCCCCGGTCACTCTGAGAACGAGGTGGAGTATGCGTCACCTGAAGGGCATTGCGACTTGCCGAAGGGTCTTTCTGCCGTTGCTGGTTGCCGTCCTGTCCGTCGGATTGGCATCTTGTGCGGACATCTTCCTGGCGATCAATCCGAACGGGGCTGAGGGGCAGATCTGCACCGGCCTGTTCGTCACAGGTGAAGAGTTCGATCTCTGCCGGCGCGACGCTGATGGCGCCCTTGGCGCCTTCGACGTCTTCATCAAAGATCTGGTAGCGGACGCCGACGGCAACATTGTGCTCGCCGGATCGCTCGTTGTCGGTCGGGCGGAACTTAGCCAGTCGTTCGATTCGGGCGATGACCTGGCCACGGCGTTTTGGCAGCTTAAGGACACGGATAACACGCTGCTGAGGCTGGACGAAATTGCTGCGAATGCGGACGTTGTGCTGGCCCTTGCAGCGGGCAATACGGAAGTCGGCGACGCGCTGGATTTTATTGACGGCTTCACACGGCACTACCATCTGAACTCCAACATCCAATTGGCGGCCGAAGAGAGCGTGACTTACGGCATCGATCACTTCTTCGGGTGCGTCGGCAAACCTCCGGAAGAGCGCGATGTCCTCTGTGCCCAGTTGTACGATCTCGATCGCAACGGCACGCTGAACACCGACGACTATGTTGAGTTGATCGCCATTGTTGAGGGACCCGAGGCGGCGGCGGAGGTCTTTCCGTCGGCTGTGTTCTCCAGCGCCACGCTCACGACGTACTACTCTTGCTTGGATCAAGCGTTTACGGAAGACAATCCGATCACGGCTGAATGCGTCCTGCTTGATCTCGATCGCAACGGCACAGTAGATCTGGCGGACTTGCAGATGCTGTTTGATTCGGGCGGGGAGGGCGACAATTCCAAGCCGGCCGCGCTCGCCGGGGTGGACCAGGAAGTGACCGCCGGTGACACGGTGGTCCTCGATGCCTCGGAGAGCGTTGATCTGGAGACATCAACGAGCAGCCTGCGCTTCGCGTGGGAGCAAGTCAGCGGAAGCCCGGTGACTCTGGACAATGCGAATACGGCCCGCGCCCAATTCGAGGCTCCCAGTGTGGACTCCAACACCGTACTGGAGTTCAGGGTGACCGTGACGGACAGCGGCACACTTTCGGACAGCGATACCATAGCGATCACCGTGCTGCCTTCCGGCCCATTGGCCGACGCGGGCGCCGATCAGCAAGTGGACGCCGGCGTGCTCGTCACGCTTGACGGCAGCGGCAGTTCGGGCACGGCCGTGAGCTTTGAGTGGACGGAGATCGGCGGATCGATCGTCTCTCTGTCGAGCAACAGCACGCAAAAGCCAGTGTTTACGGCCCCGTCCGTGACTGAGGCTACAGTGGTGACCTTTCAACTCGTCGTGATCGACGCCAACGGGCTGCAGGACAGCGATACGGTGGATATCACGATTCTGCCGGGCGAGTCGGGGACGACGTTGCAGGCCAGCGCGGGCGCGGATCAGCAAGTGACGGAAGGCGCGTTGGTGACTCTGGATGCGACCGCCAGCGCGGGCAGCGGCCTGACTTACTCGTGGGAGCAGGTTTCAGGCACGACCGTCACGCTGTCCTCGAGTACGACGGCTCAGCCGGTCTTCATTGCCCTCGATGTCACCAGCCCGGAGACGTTGCGGTTCAGGGTGACCGTGCAGGACGATCAAAGCAATACCGACACGGATGAAGTGGACATCACGATCCTGGACTCGCCCTAGTGATTCTTCACAGTTAATTCTGCGGGCTGTTCGCCGTGTGCCACTGCTCTTGAGCAGTGACACTCCCACAGGCTCATGCGTGACCATGCACTAGGTCCGGGCCGTTTCTTTCAGCGCCTTCACTCGGCCGAGCAAACTCTTCAAGTTGCGACGCGTCTGGCGAACCGTCCCGAGATCCGCACTGGACACATGCTCTTCCACGTCGTCGTCCACCTCGAAGAGCATGGACTCGCTGTCCAGAAGCCCGCCGAACGGCTCGCGCGGCACCGCGTTCGCGTTCGTGGACCTCATTGCCGGCGCGCGCGGCGGCCGGCCTGATCGCTGGGCGGTCATGGCAGGAATAGCCCTCGGGATACTTGCCACGATCTCATCCTTGTTGTCGCCGGCTCCTCGTGTGAGTCTCTGGGGCCGCGATTTGAGCAGTCTGGGCTACGAGCTATATACGTTCACGGCCATACTCGTCATTTTTGTTGCCGTCGCGATACGCCTCCGCCGCCCCGATCAGATCCGTCGGATACTGCTTGCGTTGATGGTCGCGGGCGGGATCACATCGCTTTTTGGGATCTCCCAGAACTTCGGCTGGGATCCGATCCTGCCTGGAGAGGAATTCACACGGAATTTCTCTTCGTTCGGAAACCCGATATTTTTTGGCGCTTTCCTAATAATGGCCAGTATGGCGACCGTGGCCGTGGCAATGGATGCCAGGAGGTCGGGTCTGTCTGGACTCGTGATGCTCGCCGTCGCGGTGTTGGGCTTGGAAATGGCGGCGTTGTGGTTCACCGGAAGTCGGGGGCCGTGGGTGGGGATGGCCTCAGGGGTGGGCGCATTGGCCGTAATCGGAGGCCTCTGGCTCGAACGCCGGACCTTGCTGACCGGCCTGGGTGTTGTCGCCGCTGCTGTCGTGATCGCCGTGCTGATTACGCGGCTGCCGTCGGGTGACGAAGGTGGAAGCCCGAGGGGTTTCGGGGAGCTCCGCGAGGTCGTATCCGTGGACGAGGGCGGAACCTTGAGCAAGCGGATTGCATTCTGGGAAGGCGCTCTGGAACTGGCAACTTCCTGGGAGAATCAGTCTCAGGAGAGTATTGGCCGGCACCTATTGCGTCCTCTGTTCGGTCTCGGGCCGGAGATGTACTACTATTCCTACCCGTTGAGCGTCGATCTGGACACCGAGCGCACACTGGGCTCCGTCTCCCATCCCCATAATATTCTTCTGCATACGATGCTTGAGCTGGGTTTCCTCGGCCTGGCGGTGTTTTTGACGCTGGCCCTCCTGGCCGCCTACGGTGCGATACGCGTTCTCCGCACTGAGAAAGCCGCGGGGCGGTCCGACGGGCGGTTGGCGATTTTCACTGCCGTGGTCCTGGCAGCCATGGCGGGTCGGGCCGCGGAAAAATCAATCATTGCCTCTTGTCGAGGTTCCCTCGTCGAGGATCGTCTTCAACCGCGCGACGTACTTGTCCTTGCCCCACATCTTGAACGCCTCCGCCGCGGTCTTCGAGTAGCCGAAGTCCGAGAAGCCCAGCCACCGCACCCGCGTGCCCGTGTACTCCGCCGCGGCGAGCGTCTCGCGCACCTCCACGAACGGCAACGCCCTGCCCGGCAAGCCGCTCGCTGCCAGCAGCCGATCACTCGCTTCGCCCACGATGAGCAGTTGCAGGCGACCCAGCTTGCGATGCGCGGATCGCAACGCGCCAATCGCTTGCTGGCCGCCCTTGAACGAATCCGTCCAGGTGTGACCCGCCATCACCACCGTCGGCAGGTCCGGTTCGAGGCCGAACCGTCGCCGCAGGCTCTCGCGACCAGGCAACGGCTCAAAGACGTCGAAATCAATCCGATGCGGAATGACGCGAACGGGCAACTTCGCCAGCGCCGGCACTTCGCGAACGCGGCTAGCCAGCCAGCGCGACGGCGTGACGAGAAACGGCCGCGCCGCGGCGAACAGCCGTGGCTTGAGTTGGCGATAGAATCGGCTTCGATCCACGCCGGTCATAGGGAACTTGTCGACCAAAGGACACTGCCCGCAATGACGCCGCCAGCGCGTGCAGGATCGCGGCGTTGCGCAGTTTCCGGTCAGCGGCCAGAAATCGTGCAGCGTCCAGACGATCGGTTTGTCGAAACCCCAAAGCGGAGCGGCGGCGATGGAAAGGTAGTTGCCGTGCAAATTGTGCCAGTGCAGCACGTCGGCCGACGCGAAATCGCGCCGGCAGCGCCACAGAAACGACGACAGACGCCCCAGATCGGTAAATCCGCGCTTCGCGAGCCAATCGGCCACGCGCCAACGTGCGCAGTTCCTCGTAAACCAGCGGCAACAATTCCTCGGCACTGGCGTCGCCGGACCCGATCCGCTCGATGATCTGTTGAACGTCTGCCATCGTTGCCGGTTTTCCGAAAACTTTCCCAAAAAACAGTGAAAAAAATCGTCTAGAAATCGCATTATAGTTCCGGAGGCC
>JACZTW010000303.1 GCA_022573485.1 Planctomycetota bacterium | reverse complement strand
GACCACATCTACCCTGACCCGCTCTACCGTTTATGCCGAGCGTTTGACGGGCTGATGGTGCATACGCCGGACGTCATGGTCTCGCTCGAGGACGGCTACTGCTACGGCACGAGCATGTTCAACTGGTTCGTAAAGGTGAACTCCGCCCACGGCTCGCTGCTGCGCTCCAGCACGCACGGCTTCGTCATGTCCACCGCCGGCCCCCTCGCCGACCCCATCCGCATGAAAGACCTCGCCGCCCAACTCCACAACCTCGGCCTGAATCCCCGAAAGGGCCATTGACCATCCGAAAACGACCCCCACCGCCGTTGCAACGCCCACCACTCCATGCTATGTTCCCTTGGCTCCACTGAGGCAAACGACCAGAGGCATGTTACGGCCAAGAAATCAGAGCGCCGCATGTTGGGGGGATCAATCTGGTCATGGTGAAGCTCAGGCGTAATGTATGAGCAAGCAGACAAACACCTTCAAATTCGCCGGCAAGGCAAGCCTTTCGAAGAACGCTTTGGCCCTTATATACGATCTTGAAGGGTTTTCACGATTCTTCAACCAGCCTGACGTGCAGGACTATGTTCCTGTCTTCTTGAACCATGTGAGCGAGGCTATGGCGGTTTGCCTTTTCGGCAGTAGTAGCAGTCGCGGAGATGCCTACTGGAACAAACTCAAGGGCAGGCCTCATAAGCCTCTTGGCCTGCGTGTTGTCCATGAGAAATTCCTGGGTGATGGCGCCCTGTACATAATTCTACCGATAGCAGGGGAATCTGATTTCGCAGCTGACACTCTGAGGACATTATGCAACCGCTTGTGGCTTCTGAAGAGCAACTTCGAAAATGTCGTGAAGAAGTCACTTGAACTCGTTCCAGTGGTCGAAGTACCACGGAAGATCCGGTTCGGTGTGTCGCGTGGTTCGGTCTACGAGCTCAAGAAGCCAAACACGACAGCCCGCGAGTACATTGGCTTCTGCATAAATCTGGCAAGCAGGCTTCAAAGCTACTGCCCAGATCTTGGCTTCATCGCGTCCGCGCGTCTAATGATCCCAGACGCCAAGCTGGAGAAGAGTGGGTATCGGAAGACTGTTGCTACTAAGATCAGGGGATTCGCAGACGAAATCGTGATAGTTGACGCCACCGAGTATGATGCCTTGCCGGTCGAAACTCGGGACAACCTATTCAGAGACCCTGAGTAGACCTAACAACGCGTCCTGGAGTACGGCCGGGTGGCCTATGTTCTTCAGAACGTGGGGGACACGAATTTGTTCGTCGCAGTCCGTGGCCAGATCCGAGGCTCCGCGTTCGAACAACCCAGCGGATGCCTTGGCAATCAAATGGTGAAAGACGCCCCGAATTCGCGTCCCCCAGGTTGAAACAACCTGGGCCACCGTGCCCTTATCGCCGGCAGCTACTTCCCGCTGCTCCGACCGAGCAGCGCGCAAGTCAGTCACCACCCGCTGGCACCGCTGAGAAGCGTAACCCCGCCGACAATCGGCGAAGCGATCCGCTCCCAGCCGCCAAAGCCCATCACAAATGGCGCCGCCACCAACACGGACCCCACGAGCACATATGCGATCCGCGTCGGCACGCTGATGTTCGGTGTTATCTTCATCGCGCAATCTCCTCGTTCCTGATCCTCGATACCCTTCGACACCGCCCGTCCATTCTACGATCCGACTTGACCGCTGTACATGACAACGCTCCCAATCCGGGATTTCGCACTTGGCCGGGTGAGTCTTGAGATATAGTCAATATGAATATGTCTGAAAACTCACCCTGCCTGTATCGATAGCGACGCCCCTGTATAATCGGTGTCCTCGGGTTACAGCAACGGACGACTGCCGCGTGGATTTCGTCGAACGAGCGACGCATCACTGACTGAAGATGCATGAGTCATGGCCGGGCACCGAACACCACTGACGATCAAACAGATTCTGGCCTGGGCCGACGCCCATCACGAGCGTACGGGCAACTGGCCGGCAACGACCACCGGGCCGGTTCACGAAGCACCGGACGAAGGCTGGAGGGCCATTGACGAGGTCCTTAGGCTTGGGTTCCGTCAGCTCCCCGGCGGCTCGTCCCTGGCCCAAGTACTGGCCCGCCAGCGCAAGGTCGTGAACCGCAGCAGCAGACCTCGGCTGACAGTCAAGCAGATTCTGGCGTGGGCGGACGCGCATCACAAGCGTACGGGCAACTGGCCGGCGCAACGCTCCGGACCTGTATACGAGGCACCGAACGAAGGCTGGAGGGCCATTGACGACGGCCTCAGGCGCGGGTTCCGTAAGCTTCCCGGCGGTTCATCCCTGGCCCAAGTACTGGCCCGCCACCGCAAGGTCGTGAACCCCAAGAGCAGACCTCGCCTGACAGTCAAGCAGATTCTGGCGTGGGCGGACAGCCACCACAAGCGTACGGGCCGCTGGCCGGTGCTGCTCTCCGGACCCGTGTACGAGGCACCGGACGAACGCTGGAAGACGATTGACTCCGCCCTCAGGCACGGGCTCCGCAAGCTTCCCGGCGGCTTGTCGTTGGCCCAAATACTGGCCCGCGACCGCAAAGTTCGCAACGCCACCAGTAAACCTCGGCTGACCGTCAAACAGATTCTGGCGTGGGCCAACGCGCATCACGAGCGTACGGGCAAGTGGCCGGAAGACCGTAGCGGGCCCGTTCACGAAGCGCCGGATGAGACCTGGCCCGCACTCTCGCAGGCACTGAAATCCGGCCGAAGAGGCCTGCCGAGCGGCGGGTCGCTCGCCCGACTGCTCGCGAGGCACGGCCGCAAGAGAAACCGGCTCGCTCGGCCGCGGCTATCCATCAAGCAAATCCTGGCCTGGGCCGATGCCCACCACCTCCGCACGGGCAAGTGGCCTACGAGACGTTCTGGAAGAGTGCGTGGGGAGCGCGGCGAAACATGGCGGGGCATCGACAACGCCATGCGCGCGGGATATCGCGGGCTTCCCGGCGGGCAATCGCTGCCCAAATTGCTCTTCGAGCGCCGCGGCGTACGGCACCACCTGGAATCGCCCCCGCTAACGGTGCAACAGATCCTGACCTGGGCCGACGCCTACTACAAGCTCGAAAAGTGCTGGCCGAGAGCCCACTCCGGAAAAATCCCTGGTACCGGCGGTGAGACCTGGGTATCGATCAACTATGCGCTCACCAAGGGTAATCGAGGTATGAGCGGTGACTGGTCGCTGTTCCGATTTCTCAACCGCTATCGTCACCCCGAACGCGGCTTGTAGGCCGCGTGTCCCATGTTCTTCGAAACGTGGGGGACACGAATTTGTTCGTCGTAGTCCGTGGCCAGATTCGAGGCTCCGCGATCGAAGAACCCCGGCAACGTGCGATCTGCATTTGTGACGCGCTCCCCTGCGGGTCGCCGCTAAACATTGCCGCACGGGTGCCACCTGTCACTCACTACCCACTACTCGTTACTCGTTACTCGCTACTCCCTACTCGTTGCTGCCTGCGTCGCGCAGCTTGAGGATGATCTCGGCTTGCAGTTCGAAGGGTTTGGCGCCGAACTGCCGGTAGGTGATGCGCTCGACGACGTTGCCGAGGTCTGCCAAAAGTTGGATGGCGTTGCCCGTGCCCACCAGCAAGCCGCGCAGGCTCTGCGGGGAAGGTTTGGGGAGGTAGATCTCGACGTCGCTGACCCGTCCGTGGCGTTCGATGCGAAGCGTTCGCAGTCCGCCGCTGGGCTTGGCCTGGAGCTTCTGGCGCAGATCCTCTTTCGGGGCTTCCAGCGACAAGAGTTCGCCGTCGATGCCGAGGATGTAATCGCCCGGGCGCAGCTTGCCGTGGGCGGGCCGGCCCTCCAGCGTGCGCATGACGTAGACCTTGCCCGGCGTCTGCGAGTTGTCTTTGCGCAAACGCGCCCCCAGCCGAACGGGCGTGGCCTGGAAGTAGTCGCGCAGGTTCTGGAACCACTCGCTGCGCAAGAGTTCGGAATCGTCGGCCAGCAGCAGCGGTTGCAGCGCCGCCAGTTGGGCGGCGATCTGCCGAGGATTGAGGAAGCCGCGAACTTGCGTCACCCGACCCGGCGTTTCCGACGCCGTGGCCCAGCGGC
>JACZTW010000302.1 GCA_022573485.1 Planctomycetota bacterium | reverse complement strand
CCGGGGAGCGTCCAGCCATCGACGGGTGCACCACCGTTGATGCCGTCCCACTCACCATCGTCGTAGGTGAGATTGTCGGTGGCGCAAGAAGGGCCCGTGTCGCCCTGAGCGGTCCGCAGGCCCTCCGGGGGCGTGGTGGCTGAAGCCACGTAGCTCAGGGACTGTTGCTCCAACTTACGAGACCGCGCGGCGCGCAGCTTGGCGCTCGAGCCCGTCTGAACTGCGCTCAACGCTACGGCTGAACTGTTCTGTTTGCTGTGGGCCGATTTGAGTTTGCCGGCAACCGTCGTGGCGTGATCAATCCGCGTGGATGCGGCCGTCTTCTCGGCAGCCTGGACAAGCGTCGCTTCTGATTTATTCTGCGGCGTGGCGCTCGCAAACGCCCCAAAGGCCACTACCAGGACACCACCGAGCAAGCCGAACGTACACCAGCCCGGGGTGCTCATCTTTTGTCCAGAATTCGACATCACAATCCTCCTAAAATGAGTGTTCAAATTGAGCTTTCAAAACAAAATGTGCTGAACATTTCAGACCGCTTCTTCAGGCGATATGACACTCGCCCTCCTGACTTACTCAGCTTAAAGGAAGCCCAGTCGGATGTCTACGGCCTCCGTTCTAATAGAGGTGTTTCACTCTAATCGTTCTCTAATATTGACAGTTCGATTCTTAGCGCACCGAGCAGGCCTTTGCTGCAGCGAACTGCCTTGAGTAGAGGCTTTTCTCGTCCGCCGGCCCCCGTGGCGCGCCGCTTCCTGGGTCGCGACGCGACAATTCGCGTTTTTCGCGGCATCGGCCGCTCCGCCACGTATGAAGAGGCCGATCAAGCTCCCCCACACGTGACGCTGACCGTGCCGGTGCCCGCATTGCCAGCCGCGAAGCCGCCGATGCGAATCTTGTAACAATTGCCCGTCGTCACCGGTACGGTGAGTTCCGAGGTGAATACCGCGCAGTCCGGCGCGTCATCGTTGCAACCGAGCAGCGTTTCACCGCTCGGCGGACAAGCACAGCCGTCGTAGATCACCAGATCCGTATCGTAAGTCGCCTGATTGCAGGTGCTCACGGTCAGATCGGCGGTGCAGGTTGCGGTGTAGTCATACCATACATCATTATAGGTCTGCCCGTCGAACTGGCACTGGGGATGGGCCAGCCCGTCCGTGGTGGCGGCACTCGTATCGAAGATCGTATCGCCGTCGCCGATGACCAGGGCGTCGGCACAATTGTCGTTCGCCGGGGGCAGGGCGCAGGGATCACACAAATCCTCTGCCACAACCGCGCAGGCTGCGGTCCATTCGACGTCGCAGCAGCTTGGATCCACCTCGCACACATCCGTGCAGCAGCCGACCATCTCACAGCCGGCCGTCCCGTTGGCAGCGCAACAGTCGCCGCTGCCGAACGCGCAGGAGATCGGCGGACACGAGCTGCACTCTTGCCCGGGCCCGAGGTGGGACCCCAAGAATCCGCAATTGTCCACCGTCGTTTGTTCGCATGCACCCTGGCCGTCGATGTTGCAGCAGGCGCCGAGAGTCGACAGGCACGGGCCCCAGGATCCGAGCAGCTGCGCCAAGTCGAACGATCCGATTACGCCGTCATTGCTCTGGTCCGCGCAGCACAGGCCCTCTGCTGGGCACGGACCCCAGGCGCCCAGCAGCATTGCCAGATCAAACGCACCCACCGCGCCGTCGTCGTTGAGGTCGGCCGGACACGTGAACAGCCCGCAGCCGGCGCAGTCCTCAACAGTATTCGCGACCGAAATCTGCAAAACATAGTCATTCGGGCAGGGATAGCCCTCCACGATATCGCAACCATCCGCCACGCGCACCCGCAGCAGGATCTCAGCCGGCGCGGCCCACTCAACGCGGATCGATTGCCGGGGATCGCAGGGCAATGACACCGCCTGCTGCGGATCCGCGATCAGATCCAGTTCCGCGCAAATGCCCCCGAGATCGGTGACCAATTCGACCTGCACGGGCAGTTCCGAACCGACGGTCACGCAAATCACTGCTTGGTTGTCGCCGTTGAGATCTTGCACGTCGAATTTGTACCAGTCGATGTCGCTTTGCCCGCTCTCGGCGTAAGCCTGCCCGGAGATGAACGTCGGCTCGGTGGGGTCGTGCGAGACACTGATCAGCGTGGCAGCAATGCATTGGTCATTGTCGGACGCGCCGCAGGCCTCGTTCTCGGGGACCGCCCCGTCCGGGATGAGAAAGTGTTGGACGCAGTCGACGGGCAACGGCACATCACACAAGCCGGTCAACTCGCCGAGTTCGACATTGATACAGAACGACAGGTCGGCACGACAGCCCCGGTGATGGCGGGCATAGTCCTCGCCGTACGGCGCCTGGAAATACTCGCCGTCTCCAGCCGTATCGGTGATGGCCATGGTCTCCCAGAACCAGGCGTCGCCGCTGGGTGGGGCGTTGCTGATTTCAATGAAATAGGGCTGGCCGGCAACAACCGGGAACGGCAAATGCACTGCCGTAAACCGGTATATATCAAACGCGCCCGCCAGATCCATCCCCGTGTCTTCCTTGCCGATGACGAACATTTCGACGTTCGCCTCGGAAAACTCTGCAATGCGTTCGCCGGGTACGCCTTCAACGCAGTCGTAATAGCTCACCGTGAAGGAGTCTTCGATGAGCGGGTTCCCGAGGTACACGCCGGACCAGCACACGGTCTGAATGATCGCGTCGGTAGCGGGCGTGAAATTGTCGGCCACCCGGAACTCGCCGTTGGTGGCGTTGAAGGCATCGAGGATCCCAATATCCTGGCACTGCGACTCGCCGTTCGTGCAGGGAATGTTGCAGATTTCTACAGCGGCGGCCGCGCAGGCGGCGTCCCAGATCACGTCGCAGCATTCCGGATTGACGAGGCACACCTCAATACAGCACTCAAACTCCAAGCATCCGGGCGATACCGTGCCATCCTGATCGAAACAGGAACCGGTCCCCGGCAGCCCGCAACTCTCGGCGGCGTTGCACAACTCGGGGCTGCAGTCGGTGTTCAACCCGGCCCATACGGCGGTCTCGGAGAAGCTGCACGCAGTCTCGGTCCGCTCCAGGCAGCCGCCCGCTCCGTCGATGTTGCAGCAGGCGCCGGTCGGCAGCGTGCAGTTGTCCGCCTTGATGCAAACTTCGTCCACATCCATGAACGTGGTATCATTCTGATTGTCTTCGTAGCGGATCAGGACGTGTTCGATTGTGGTCGCGCCGAAGACGCCGGTTTCCTGACCGCCTTCGCCCACGCCCGTGGACCACACCAAATCCCCGTCATAGAAATAACGGATGCGGTTGTTCACGTTGTCGACGCAGATGCTGACCGCCTTGTATTCTCCGGGCACCCAAGTGAACCCAGTGAAGAAGCCGTCAATCTCATTGTCGTCCGGGTCCAGATCTTCAAAACACACAATGTCGCCGCTCGGCATGAAGACCATCTCAGCGGTGACCAGTCCCTGGCTGGGCGCCTGCGGGCGTACGTGATACGCATTCAGCCCGCCCGGCTCGTTGATGTACAACATTAGATCCAGAGTCATCACGCCGTCCACCGGCGGATTCGCAATGTTGTCGCTGAACGCCCAGTTCCGCGCCGAAGGGCCCGACGGCTGAGACGGATCAAACTCGAAGTGCAGGTGCTGTTCGTGTGGCGGATCGTCGCCACCGGGATGGGTTTCGACGATGACAGGCTGCGTCGGCGGCGGGTTGTCACTCACGCTGTTGGACGCGTGCCACTCGCAATTCTGCGGAACGCCGGAACCCCCGCCGCCGATATAGCCGGGCGTGCAGGGCGGTTCGAAATCGCTGCAAAACGTGCAAGAACCGCAATCCGTCTCGCAGGTGGCACAATCTTCGCCCTGTGAATCGCAGCAGATTCCATCACCACAAGTATCGGGTACGGGGCAGTCCACGAGGCAGTTGCAGCTGTCCTCACCGAGTCCACACTTGCCGTCAACCAGACATGGGCCGCCGAAGGATGCTTGCATCTCGTAGATCAGCTCGCCGATATAGTTTCCGGCCGCATCGAGGCCGGATACGTTTCCCGTGCCGAAACGGACGCGCGTCGTCCC
>JACZTW010000301.1 GCA_022573485.1 Planctomycetota bacterium | reverse complement strand
CGCGGATAATCAACGAGGCCTTCCTTCGTGCGTCCAAACGGAGGATCAACCACTTCGTCGGTTTCGGTCTCTCTCATGGCCAAGAGCTGGCTGAGTGTCTTCCCGTCGACGTACTCCATGGCAAAATAGGGCGTGTTTGATTCGACGCCCATGCCGTACACACGAACGACGTTCTCGTGGTTGAGCCTGGCCGCCGTCTTGGCCTCGCGCATGAAGCGGTGGAAGGCCCGGTCGTCCGCAGCGACGCCAACCGGCAACACTTTCAGGGCTACTCGGCGATCGAGCGAGTTCTGCCAGGCGTCATACACGATCCCCATCCCGCCGCGTCCGATTTGGCGGCGAAGTGTGTAATCCCCTAGTGTTTGAAGCTGCACGCTGGTTGGCGCAGTGTCCGTACCGATATAGTCTTCAAGGCACGCAAGTAATTGCTCACCGACGAGCGGGTGCTCGGTCAGAATCTCTTGTGGATTCAGCTCGTGGCCTCGATTCAACTGATCCACGTAGGAGGCAAACAGCTCTTCGAGCTCTTGCTCTTCATCGCCAGCGCTAATATTTCTCTTTCCGTCAGCTACCATCTGGCGTTTCCGTATCTTTGAAATGCCCATCACCCAGATTCAAACTCTCGGTGTCGCCGAACGACTTCCGAAGCTGTTTGGTCGCTCGCAGGAGAAGGTTTTTCACGGCGCTCTCAGATCGGCCTATCTGATCAGCGATTTCTTTGATTGACAGACCGTCCATGCGAGAAAGCCTGAGCACCGTACGATAGTCCGGACTCAAGGCCTTCATCGAGACTTCCAAGCGGTCCAACCGCTCCCGCCTTCGTATGCCTTTGCTGGGAGACGAGCCGTCCCCCGTCAGATCACGGTCGATTCTGAGCACTGTTTTTCGCCCTTGATGCCTCACGGCGTCGAGCGTCACGTGAATTGCGATGGATTCCAACCAGCGGCGAAACGATTCGTTTCCACGCCACTCAAAGCGCTGCATCGAGCCCAGGGCTCTAACGAATGATGCTTGCAGTACATCTTCTGGATCGATGGCTTGCTGAGCGTTGGGCCCCAGGCGGCTTCGTATCGTGGCGAGCAAGCGGTCTCGGACACTCAGGAACAATTCTTCGAACGCCCCACGATCCCCGCTGCGGGCTTGTTCGACGAGCTGTCGTTCTTGAGTTTCGTCAGGCATGGTGGCGTACATTTCATCCACATATCGCTCGAACCGTCCGATGGTCTCGCAAAATTCAGGAATAAATCCCGCGATTGCCTGAACAGGACGGCAACCGCGCGGGCCGACCGTCATTGTACGCCTGCGGGGGGCGAATTCCACAATCGAGAAGCTCCGGGAGCAAATTCACGGGGAGCAACAGAAGGAAATGCAGCGCCTCCGTGATGCTCAGGAATCGCCGCGCTAACCCAATCGAAAGCGCTACACTTCTGGATGCAACTGCACTTGGCCGATGATGTCTCGAAAAGCTGCGATTCCTCTATCGGCCAAGTACTTTCGGAGGTCACGGGCGATTTTGTTGGGTCCATCCGGATCGACAAACAGCGCCGTGCCGATTGCGACAGCCGTCGCGCCGGCCAGCACGAACTCGAGCGCGTCCCGCCAATTGCGGATGCCGCCCATGCCGATGATCGGAATGCTCTGGCGCTTCGCGACGTTGTGGTAAACTTGGTGGACGAGATAGACGGCCAGCGGTTTGATGGCCGGCCCGCTGAGGCCGCCGCTCGAGTTGGCAAGCATGGGTCGCCAAGTGTCGGTATTGATGGCCATTCCCTGAAACGTGTTGACCAGCGAGAGCGCCTGAGCGCCACCATCGATGGCGGCTTGAGCCAGCGTGCAAATGTCCGTGACGTTGGGCGTCAGTTTGACGATCAGGATCGATTCCTTGACCGCCCCTCGGACCGCTCCGACCAGGTCCCGCAAGCGATCGGGTTGTGTGCCGAACTCCAGGCCATCCGACACGTTGGGACAGGAAACATTGAGTTCGAAGCCCGCGATCTCGGATAATGGATCGAGTTCCCGGCAGACGGTCACATAGTCCTCGACGCAGTGTCCCGCCACGTTCACGAACACCGGGACGCCGAGTCCGGGCAACTGCGGCACTTTCTCTTCGATGAATCGTCGCAGGCCCACGTTGGCCAGCCCGATGGCGTTGAGCATGCCGGCCGGCGTTTCGACGATGCGCTCGGGCGGATTGCCCTTTCGCGCCTCGCGGGTAATGCTCTTGGTCGTGAAGGCCCCGAGTTGGGACAGGTCCGTGTGAGCAGCGTATTCGAGCGCATACCCACAGGTGCCCGAAGCAGTCAGCGTCGGGTTGGCGAGTTGGACGCCGGCGATCTCGACCGACATATCGACCGTCGCCGGAGTGGCCGCTGGCCTTCGAGTGCGTTTGTCTGCCGAATGTTCCGGGGGCATTCCAATGACCCAGAGCATAACACGATTTGGTGATTTGCGTATATGTTTGTAAATGTCCCCGGAGGAGTTTAAGATTGAAGAGACTAGAGGGCCTTGGAACCATGCTGCCCAGTGAACCAACGATCGCCGTCTTTCCCGGTGCCTTCGATCCGGTCACTAACGGGCATTTGGACTTGATTCATCGTGCAGCCGGGCTGTTCGACAAGCTCATCGTCGGCGTCGGACACAACCCGGAAAAGAAGGCCCTTTTCGACGCTGAGGAGCGTGCGGCCATGATCGAAGCCGAATTGCGCGAATTGCCGGAAGTGCAAGTCCGAGCATACGCCGGCCTGACCATGGAATTCGTTCGTTCTGTTGGGGCCCGAGTGATTGTGCGGGGTATTCGCGATGCCGTTGACCTCCGCACCGAATTGCTGGCTGCAAATACCAATATGATCGTCGGCGGCGTGGAGACGGTTTTCCTGATGGCGAGTGACCAGCATGCCCTGACTTCAAGCACATTGATCAAGCAAATTGTGGAACTTGGAGGGCACGGCGCGAAAGAACTCACACGCTTGGTGCCGGTCGAAGTCTACAATCGACTTCTCAAGAAGTTCCCCTCAAGGCGCTGAAGCCTGAAGCCGGCAGATTCGCGCCCAACTCCGCCTGTGTGCAGGGCGATTTGTGGTCACGACCCGGAAAATTGTGTCCGATTATCCAAGGCTGTCCCTTGGCGAATCTGCGATTTCATGGGATACTATCTCACGATTGCGAAACGGGGGGACTGTTTCAGATCGGGCTTGAACAGACGCGGATCTCGCGTTTGATGTCTCGAACAGAAAACTGTCGTTTGGGCCGGTCGGCGACGTGCATGGAGTCGGCGCCAAACACGAGGATTGACGAGAATGTCCAGAACCGTCGTGGGAACGTTTGAACCCAGTCAAAAGGGTGGAGGATTTCTGCGCTCTGCGGAAAGCAACTACTCCGTGAGCCGTGACGACGTGTTTGTGCCACAGGAGCCGTGTCAGAGGCTGCGGCTTCAAGGCGGGGAAACAGTGGTGGGCACGGTGCGGGCCGGCAAGTCGGGTAAGCCTGCACGCTTCAATGAAGTCGAGACGATCAACGGGCTCACCGTCGATGCCCACTTGCAGACCACTCCCTTCAAGGATCTGGTCGCCATCGACCCCGAGAAGCGTATTTCCTTTGAAACAGACGGCGGCCCCCTCACCATGCGCGTGATCGATCTAATGACGCCGATTGGGTTCGGCACCAGAGGCTTGCTCGTGGCTCCGCCGCGGACGGGCAAGACCGTGCTCTTGCAGCAAATGGCTCACGGGGTGGCCACGAACTATCCCGACGTGTATATGATGGTCCTGCTCATCGATGAACGTCCGGAAGAAGTCACCGAGATGCGCCGCGAGGTCCACGGCGAAGTGATCGCCAGCAGCAACGATGAGGACGTCGCCAGCCACGTGCGGATCGCCCGGCTGATGATCCAGAAGGCCAGGCGGCACGTGGAGTGTGGAGAGGATGTGCTGGTGCTGCTGGACTCGCTGACGCGGGTGGCGCGGGCCTTCAATGTGGCGACACGGGGACGCGGACGCACCATGTCCGGCGGGCTGGACGCCGGCGCCCTGACCGAGCCGAAGAGTATCTTCGGCGCGGCGCGGAACGTGGAAG
>JACZTW010000300.1 GCA_022573485.1 Planctomycetota bacterium | reverse complement strand
TGGACTACGGCGCGATTACGGCGTCGTTCACCATCGAGGACTTCTCGCTTCGGGGGATTGAGACAGTCAACCGCACCATGGTCGATGAGCGCCTCGCCCAATATACCGAGATGCTCACCTTTGGATGACTCAGCATGCGACTGTTTGTCGCTATTCCCGTCGATGATCAAATCAAGCGTCGGATGCTGCGGGTGTGTGATGACATCGACGTTCGCGACGCGCGTGTGCGGTGGTGCTCGGCAGAACAGTTACACCTTACATTGAAATTCATCGGTGAAGTCGAGGACAGCCTGCTCAAGCCAATCCGCGATGCAGTGCAACGCGTGGCGGACAAGACACCGGCCCTCGACATGGAAATCGGAGAGACCGGCTGCTTTCCGGAAACCGGCGCCGTGAGGATTGTCTGGATCGGCGGCTCTGACTCGTCAGGAACGTTACCGAAAGTGGCACAAGAGCTTGAGGACGATTTGGTGCCTTTGGGGATCGAGAAAGAAAAGCGAACATTTTCCGAACATTTTACAATTGGGCGCGTGAAATTCGATCACTCGCGTGGTAAACTCCGCGAGTCGGTAAGGGCTGCCGGCTTCGACGCTTGCCGCCAGGCGGTGCGCGAGTTGGTGCTCTACCAATCGACGCTGTGCCAAACCGGCGCGCAGTATGCACCGGTCTTGCGAGCAAAGTTACAAGGTTGATAGCACGTTTTCCATTGAGTCCGAAAGGTGAAGCATGAGCATGTCCGTCGCGTTCAAACCCAGTGAAGAACTCAGTCGCACTCTCCAGCAAATTGAGAAGACTTACGGCAAAGGGGCCATGATCTCACTCAGTGACAGGCAACCTGCATCGATGGACTGCATCTCGACGGGTTCGTTGAGTCTGGACTTGGCGCTGGGGGGCAAGGGCCTGCCGCGCGGGCGAATCATCGAGTTGTTCGGTCCGGAATCTTCCGGCAAGACGACGCTGGCCCTGCATGTCGTCGGCGAGGCTCAAAAGAAGGACGGTGTGGCGGCGTTCATTGACGTGGAACATGCGCTCGATCCCAGTTGGGCGCGGCGCTGCGGTGTGGACACCGAGAGTATGCTCGTAAGCCAGCCGGACAGCGGCGAACAGGCGCTGGAGATTACTGAGATGCTGGTCCGTTCCAATGCCGTGGATGTGCTGGTGATCGATTCCGTGGCGGCGCTGATTCCGCGGGCCGAACTCGAAGGCCAAATGGGCGATACACACGTGGCGTTGCAGGCCCGGCTGATGAGCCAGGCGTTGCGCAAGCTGACGGCTGTGATCAGCAAGTCCCGCTGCATCCTGATTTTCATCAATCAGATTCGCATGAAGATCGGCGTGATGTTCGGCAATCCGGAAACGACGCCCGGCGGCAGGGCGCTCAAGTTTTACAGCTCAGTGCGCCTCGATATTCGTCGTATCGCCTATATCAAGGAAGGCGAGCTGGCCGTCGGCAACCATGTGCGGGTGAAAGTGGTCAAGAACAAAGTGGCAGCTCCGTTCCGGTCGGCCGAGTTCGATATTATGTTTGATTGCGGAATCAGCAAGGAAGGCGACTTGATCGATTTGGCAACCGGCGTGGACGTGGTGTCCAAGAGCGGCGCCTGGTTGAATTATGACAAGGTTCGCCTGGGGCAGGGGCGCGAGAACGCCAAACAATTCCTGCGGGACAATCCCAAACTGTTCAAGGAAATCCGGGCCAAGGTTCTTGCGGCAAAGATGGAGGATGAGGCCGTCCGAGACAAGGGCGGCCGCAAGGCTGCCGCGAAGAGCCCGCGCACTCCGGCAACGCGGAAGAAAGGGCGCTAGCGCGAGGGCCGTTCAAGTCGATCTGCAGGCCACCATTGTTCGGAGGAATTGAGCACGACCCACCCGCGGCGGTCGCGCTTGCGCACGGCAAAGGGCTTGCACCTTCTTACCCGTCCCAGCCCCAGGAGCGTCCAGTAGCGTTTCAAGTGCGCCGCCCGCCAGAACGAGTCGTCGGCGCGAATGCGGTCCTGCCAACGGGCACGCAGCTCGTCAAATTGCTGCCTCTCCGTGATATGTAACTCTTTGACCCACACAACTCTGCTCGTGCAAGTCACACAGCCGGAAGTTCTCTTGAACCACAGTTGATCACCGCGGCATACCCTCAAATAGGGTACGCGCTTGAATCTGCTCGCCCGGCATTCAACATCTTTCTTTCCTGTTATAATCAGATTCAAATAGCGCGGCTGCAAGATGACCAGATGTTCGTTCATGGCAAGACAGTTACAATGCTCTCAAGGCGAACCATCTATCGTTCGAGGGTTGCGGTATAGCAGACGGAGATTCTCAGCTTATGGTAACGACCGACGTGAAGGAAACTCTGGAAATGGTGGATCGCACTCAGAAGCGTAAGGCCGTCAAGCCCATCCGCAATCATATCAAGATCCTGGTGATCGACGATGACGAGAGCGTTTGCAATACCGTTAAGGCCTTGCTGGAGCGGAATGGTTTTCAAGTCCGTACGACGTGCAGCCCGCTCGAAGGTGTGGAGCTCGCATCGCGGGAATCGTTCCATATTGTGCTGATTGATCTGAAGATGGAGGAACTGGACGGCGTAGAAGTGGCCGCGCGCATCACGGAGGCTAATGAGCGGATTGCGTGCATGATTATGACGGCGTATCCGGGTTTGGACACGGCTACAGCGGCGATGCGCGCCGGTTGCAAAGACTACGTGACCAAGCCGTTCAAGCAGGAGGAGCTATTGGCGGCCGTCGACAGAGCCTGCCGAGCGATGGGCCTGATCTACATCGTGGAGAGCGAACTCAACAAGTTGATCGGCCACCGAATTCGCCAGGCTCGGCTGGGAAAGAGCATGACGCTCCGTCAGCTGTCGCAATTGACCCAGCTGACGACATCGCAGTTGTCTCAGGTCGAATTGGGCAAGAACGCCGCATCCGTTTGGGCCCTCGCACGAATCAGCACGGCTTTGGGGTATCAAATCTCCAAACTCCTCAACGGTTTGTGATCCCTGAAGTCCTGCCGCGAGTGGGCAGGTCGAGACGGCTTGCAACGATCGAAATCCAACGCGCTCGTATCGCTCCGGAGGCGCGCACTCCTCCAGCCTGTCGTTTTCCCTGATGACGAAGCCTCACGAAATCAAGCCACAGAGCTTTGGCGCTCACATGTCGATCGCAGGTGGTCTTCACCGTGCGATAGAGAGAGGCCTGGATGCGGGCTGCGACTGCTTACAGATATTTGTAAGGAATCAGCGACAGTGGTCGGCCAAGCCCCTGGATGAGGATATCGTTCGGTTGTGGAAAGCGTCGGCGCAGAAGGCCGGCATGTCTCACGTAGTGGCCCACGCCTCATACTTGGTCAATCTGGCCAGCATGGACTCTGTGATTTGGGACAAGAGTGTCGCCGCATTGACGGATGAATTGGAGCGTTGTGAGGCATTGGGCGTGCGTCATTTAGTTTTTCATCCCGGGGCGCAGGGACAATCCACTCTCAAGGAGGGCATCGGGCGGATCGCCGAGGGACTCGACCAGATTCATCAACGTACGCGGGGGCTGAAGGCCTCGCTGCTGCTGGAAACGACAGCCGGGCAGGGGTCGTCGATCGGCCATCGCTTTGAACACCTCGCCGAAATCCTGGCGGCCGTTCACGCCCCTGCCCGGTTGGGCATCTGCATGGACACATGCCATATTTTCGCGGCCGGTTATGCGCTGTCTCCACCGCACGCCTATGCCGCGACTATGCAGGAGTTTGAACACGTCGTCGGTGTGGAATGGGTCAAGTGTGTTCACGTCAATGATTCGAAGAAGGACTTGGGCAGCCGCGTTGACCGCCATGATCATATCGGTGAAGGTCACATCGGCCTGGCAGGCTTTCGCAATCTGGTCAACGACGCTCGGTTCTTCGGCGTGCCCAAGATTCTGGAGACGCCGAAAGGTACGCACACCAACGGCCGGGACCTGGATAGGGTCAATCTCGCACGGCTGCGGCGACTGGTGCGGCGGAAACGGCGACCGGTACGTCAGTAGGGGAGGTGATTGTCCAACGCTTTCTCGATCGCGCGCCGTATACGCTCGTGGATGGCATGAGGATCG
>JACZTW010000046.1 GCA_022573485.1 Planctomycetota bacterium | reverse complement strand
GGCATTGGGCGTCACGGACGGCAGCAGATGCTGGCTGACGACCGCCCGCAGACTCATGGCCAGTTGCGAACGCACGTCACTCTGCACGTTTTGCGGGAAGAGGTCGGCGAAGCGTGTGATGGCGCCTTTGGCGTCGCGCGTGTGCATGGTTGAGAACACGAGATGCCCTGTCTCCGCTGCCGACAGCGCCATTTGCGCCGTGTCACGATCGCGGATTTCGCCGACCAGGATGACGTCCGGATCCTGCCGCAGGCCGTGCTTCAGGCCGGCGCTGAACGACGGCACGTCCAGGCCGACTTCACGCTGTGTCACGATCGAGCCGGGGCACTTGGGGAACTGGTATTCGACGGGTTCCTCGATCGTAATGATGCGGCAATTGCCGCCGCGATTGAGCATGGTGATAATCATAGCCAGCGTGGTGGTCTTGCCGGAGCCGGCCACGCCGGTGAGCAGGACCAGGCCGTTGCGGAACTGGGCGAGTCGCTGGGCCAACCCTTCCGGGAAGCCGGCCCATTTGAACGACGGGATCTTCGACGGAATCAAACGGAAACACGCACCGATGTTCTGCTGGTTGAAGAAGAAGTTGGCGCGGAATCGGAAGCATCGGCCATCGGCTTCGATCTCGAACGAAAAGTCGAGATCCTTTCGTTCTCGAAATACGTCAAACAAACCGTCCGGGCAGATAGAAGCTAGCATGTCGGCAATGGTTTTTCCATCGAGCGGTTGCTCGGCGATCGGCTTGAGTCGGCCGTGCTGCCGGCAGGTCGGGGGATCGCCCGCCACGATATGCAAATCCGAAGCGCCCGCCTCCACTGCGGCGAGGAGCAAGTCCCTGATTCGAGGATCGGTGTCATTCATTCGCTTTACTTCCGATCAGTATCCCGTGCGGCAGCACTGTTTTACTGTTTATAGTGGCAAACGCAATCCCGGTTGCGTACTATTGTCTGGCGTGAGGACGGCGGGCTCAGCACACTCCGGAGGATGACCATGCCAAGCTATTTGATCCTGCGACTATTGCTGGCGAGTATTCTTGCGGCTCAAGTGCCGGCGGGCAGAGCGAAATCAGTCAATCCGGCGGATGATGATCAATTACAGAGTATGCTGGCCGCGGCCCGCGATTCGGGCTTGCCGCACCTTATGTTGCTGGCCGATCACATTGGCTGGATGATCGAAGACGGCAAGTTTGACGATCCCGCCGACTTCAAAATCGGCGTTCGGGCGGTGTTTCGGTACAGTGACTTCTCGACCGACCGCGTGCTCGGTGAACTGTACCTGCGGATGCTGCAACAGCCCGCCATGGACGATTTGCTGGATGGCTACGCTGTCGCCGGGCGACTCTTGGTCGATGGCGATGCCCGGGATTGGCCTCGCGATGCGATCGTCAAGATGCCCAAGGCCTCGGGCAAGGGCAAAGGAGGGGACGACCCGTTCATCAAGGGCTTTAGCGCAATCCGTGGGGCGGATTCCCTGTTCGTGATCTTCCGGACCAGCAAGAAAATCGACTTCGCGACCAAGGTGATCTTCGCCGTTGAGATCAGCAGGCAAACCGACCACTATGCCGAAACGGCGTTCAAGGTCAGCTTGCTTCGGCACCAAATTCGCATATTGAACAGCGCGGGCGAAGAAGTCTCGATGGGCTCGGACGACCCCGTGGTTTATAAGATCAAACCGCGCGTGCTGGAGATGAGGATTCCCTTGGCGAATCTCGAGAAGGATCTGCGCAGCATCGCCGTGCGCGGGACGGTGACCGAGCCGCAGTCGCAGAAGGCCCCGGAGCGGACTCCGTGGCTGGCCTGCCCGACCGGGCCTGTGTCCCAACCGACGGAGATGCTGATTCATTTCGCAATCCAGCGGGAGCTGCCGCAGGGCAACAGTCTGCCGATCGCCATCGCCCTGCAGGAAGGGCTGCTGCTGGCCAACAGTCATCCCGATCTTGCCGAGCGAATCAAGAAGGACGCCTATGCCTGGCTGCAATTGGCGCTGGACATCGATGAGCAACTCAAGGCCCAGCGCCTCAAGCCGATCAGCCAATTGCCGATCTCGGCCCAGTTGGCGTGGGCCTGTCGCTACGACGGCCGGCAGGTCTTGAACACGGTCGAGGAATACGAATTCCATGTTCCCACGCCGGCCACCATCGCCGACCTGCGGGGCTATGCCGAGGTCCGCGGCTGGCTGATGGAAACGACTCCGGCGGAGCTGCGTGCCGCCATCGCCAAGATGATCAAAGACGACTTCAAGACCTTCGATTTTCCAACGGAAAAGGCCCGCGAGCTGGGTCCGGATTTCGAGGAACGTCGCGACGATGCTTACTACGTCAAGGGCAAGCAAAAGTACCTGTCCTATCGTGACGTGGGGGTTAATCGCCGGTGGAAGTTCCTGGAGGCGGGTTTCGGTTTGAAAGGCACGAGGCAGCAGGCGATCGAGTTTCAGCGCGTGTTGAGCATCGCCGCCGGCCTGCCGACGCTGCGGGTGTCGCACCAAGGCCCGGGCAGCAGCGAGATGTACACCGTCAGCTTTGATACCAAGAAGCGCAAGTGGTTCGCTGCCGGCGCGCCGACGCTCAGCACCGCCCAAAAGGCCAAGTTCAACTTCGTCTGGCACAAGCCGTGGACGCGCCCGGAGCGCTTCGAACTGTTTTCCCGGCAGGCGAACGCCGTGCCCGACGGGCCGTTCCGCTTCCTGCTCGACGCCGACGTGCAGGAGTTCTCGGTCAAGCGGCTGTCCGCCATGCTCGAGAAAGGCATCGCCGACGAACTCTTCGCCAAGTCCATCCTCGTGCCCCTGCGCATGCGCCGGTAGAGCAAATCCAATTCAAGGAGCCGCAGGCTTCAGCCTGCGCGATCTCTCGCCAGCGGTTGATCGCACAATGGCAATTCCCCATCAGCCGATTAGAATGCTCCGATGCACCAATTGACCACCCAGGACTGGTCGTGGATCGTCGGCTTCCTGCTGGTGGCCTTCGGCTTGGCGCTGTACCACTCGCGCAAATCCTCGCAATCCATAGAGGACTACTTCGTCGCCGGCAAGAACACGCCGTGGTGGATTCTGGGCACCAGCATCGTCGCCACCACGTTCGCCGCCGACACGCCGCTGGTCGTCTGCGGCTTGGTCGTGACGCAGGGCATCTCCGGCAATTGGTACTGGTGGGCCGTCGTGCCGTCGGGCATGTTGGGCGTGTTCTTCTTCGCCAAGCTGTGGCGGCGGAGCGGCTGCCTGACGCAGGCTGAGTTCGCCATCATCCGCTACGGCCCGGAGCGGGCCAAGGTGCTGCGGCTGTTCTACGTCTTCTACCACGGCGTGCTGCGCAACGCCGTCACGCTGGGCTTCGTCAACCTGGCCATGGCCAAGATCATCACGCTCTGCACGCCGTTCGGGAAATGGGAGGCGCTCAGCTTCTGTTTCGTGCTCACCGTCATCTACACCATCCTCGGCGGCATCAAAGGCGTCATGTGGACAGACTTCTTGCAGTTCTTCCTCGCCATTGGATCGGCAGTAGCGATTGCATTCTACGCCGTTCGCAGCGCGGGCGGATTCGAGGTGCTGAGGGAACGCGCGTTAGGACACCTCGATGACAGCGGCGTGCTTGTCTCGCAGGCAGACTACTTTCCGCCGGCCATGACCAGTGAGTGGTGGGCATTCATCATCTTCATCACGATTTACTGGATCGCATGTACGCCTACTGATTGCAACGGCTACGCCGTGCAGCGTTTGCTCGCCGCCCGGGACGAAAAGCACGCGGTGTGGGGATACCTGTGGTACAACGTGGCCCACTTTGTACTGCGAAGTTGGCCTTGGATGTTGGTCGGGTTCGCGGCGATGTTACTGCCCGTGTACTCCACGGCGGAAGCAATTGAGGATCCGGAGAAACTTTATGTCCTGACACTTTTGGAAACGTGTCCCGCGTGGCTCATCGGCCCGGCGCTGGCTTCGTTGTTGGCCGCTTACATGTCCACGATGGACACGCACATGAATTGGGGCGCGTCGTATTTGGTCAACGACTTCTACAAGCCGTACGTCAAGCCGCACGAATCCGCGAAGCACTACGTGTATGCGAGTCACATTGCGACCGTGGTGATCGCGCTGGCGGGTTTGATCGCTACTTCCCAGCTCAGCTCGATCATTCAAGGCTGGGGCATGGTCTTTGGATTGCTGTCCGGAATGGGCATCGTCGGCATTCTGCGTTGGACATGGTGGCGGGTGACAGCCTGGACGGAGATCGGCTGCATGATCGGTGCCGGGCTGGCCACGGGGGCGATGCAACTGTTCGCTCCGGAGGTCTTGTTCCCGTTCACTCTGCTGTCCATCGTGCCAGTCTCGATGCTCGGCGCAGCGATCGGCACCTTTGCGTTCTCGGCGGAACCACGCAATGTGCTCGTCGCGTTTGCGAATCGAGTGCGCCCTCCCGGGCCTGGTTGGATCGTCCCGATGGACCTGCCTTCCGAAGGGCCTGCCAGCGGCTTCCCAGTCATTGTCGAGAGCGATGAACCCCATCAGAGCCCCGAGCGCCAGCGACGGGCCGATGAACAAATTCGGTATCGAGCGGAAGGCTTACTCCGCCCAACGATGTGCTGGTTGATGGGTACGGCGGCGATCTACTGCGCGATGTTCGGCGTGGGGGACTTGTTGCTCAAGTCGAAGCTGCGCGGCGCGGGATTGTGTGCAGCGGCGGCGGTGCTCGTTGTTGTCGTGGGCTTGATCTATCGCTCAGACGAAGCTGAGTGCTGAGGACTGAGGACTGAGGACTGAGGACTGAGGACTGAGCGTCGTGCCCTATGCTCGCTACTGGCTACTCGCTACTCGCTACTGATTCGCGCAGGCGATCAATGCGATCGACATGCTGCCTGAGACATTCTTCGGGCACGTCTCCCGCTCGAACAGCCGCCACCACTGCATCGACCACCTGCGTCGGGCGATCAGGATCGTAGGCCAGGTTGTTGCCGAACAAAAGCAAGTCTACGCCGGCATTGAGCGCCAGCGTGACGCGCTCCTGCAATGAATAGTCCTCCGCTGCGGCAGCCATGTCCAGGCAATCGGTGACCACGACGCCGTCGAAGCCGATTTCGCGCCGCAGCAAACCATCGATCATTTTCGCCGACAGGCTGGCTGGCAGTTCGGGATCGAAGCTGCGATGCTGCAAATGCCCGACCATAACCACGTCAACCACTCCTTCATTGATCAGGCAGCGGTAAGGCATAAGCTCGCTGTCTCTGAACGACTCCGTGACATCGACGGCGGACAGATGCGTGTCGGCCGTGCTGCTGCCGTGGCCGGGGAAGTGCTTGATGGCGGTGGCCACCCCGTGCTCGCGATGGCCGGCGATGAATGAGCGGGCGTGGGCCGCCACGACGTTCGCATCATCCGAGAAGCTCCGCTCCTGCGCGCCGATGATCGGATTTCGTGGATTGATGTTCAAATCGACGACCGGCGCGAAGTTCACGTTGACGCCGGCCTCCGCCAGCGCCTTGGCGATGTGCGAAGCCGTGAGCTGTGTCTCGGCGGGCTCGAATTTCTCGCCCATCTCGGCGTGCGAGGGAAACTGCGGAAAGCCGTTCTGCGCGTTGAGGCGCGCCACTTGCCCGCCTTCCTGATCGATCGCGATAAGCAGAAGCGGCTCGGATGCCGCCTGAAGCTCCGCAGTCAGCTCGCGAAGCTGCTCCGGCGAGGAAATGTTACGGTCGCGCTCGCCGGTCGGCACATGCTCGTCGAACAGAATCACGCCGGCGAAGTGATTCTCGCGGATGTGTCGTTGAATATCCGAGTCCAGCCCGGCGGTCAGACCGCGAAAACCAACCATCACCACCGAGCCCGCCAATCGACGAAGTTCAATCTCAGTCATCATTGCACTCGATGATGCAGTCCAGGCGGCCGTGCGCTTCGATCAGCATCCGGCTTGCTTCTTCGCGATCAGCGCTCTTCAAGTGCATGACGATGGCGGTCTTGACGTCCTCCCCGCGGAGCAGGAGTTGTTTCGCTTCGTCGCGTGACGTGTCTGTTGCAGCTTGCACGATGCGAATGGCGCGATCGCGGAGTTTGGCGCAGGCGTCGCGATTGAGATCGACCATCAAGTTGCCAAAGACCTTGCCGATTCGGATCATGCTGATCGTCGTAATCATATTGAGCACCATCTTGGTAGCGGTGCCCGCTTTCATGCGTGTCGAGCCGGTGATCACTTCAGGCCCGGTGAGCACGCGAATGGAGATATCGGCGTCGTCCTGGTGCGCGTGCTCGGGCACGCAGGCAAAGAAGATGGTCTTGGCGCCGCGACGTTTCGCTTCAGCCAGTGCAGCATGTACAAACGGCGTCGTGCCGCCGGTGGCGATGCCCATAACGACGTCTTCGGTAGCCACCTCGCATTGGGCGATCGCTTTGACAGCATCGTCGGCACGGTCTTCGGCGCCTTCGATGCTTCGCCGTATTGCCGGTTCTCCGCCGGCGATGATGCCCTGCACCATTTCCGGCGGCGTCATGAATGTCGGCGGGCACTCGGCTGCGTCGATGACGCCCAGCCGCCCGGAAGTCCCCGCGCCCACATAGAAAAGCCGCCCCCCGCGCTCGAACGCCCGCACGACGCACTGAATCGCTTCACAAATCTGCGGCTTGGCCCGCCGGACCGCATCGGCCACAGCGCGATCTTCGTCGTTGATGACATCAAACGACTCGCCGATGCTCATGCGATCAATGTGCATCGACCGCTCGTTCTGCTGTTCGGTCAAAAGATGACCGCGATCTCGACTCATAAAATCTCAGTCCTCAGTCCTCAGTCCTCTTCAAACCCGCACGATCTTGCCCAGGATGGCCGGCCGACTGGCGCCGGTGACCTGCGGCAGGTTAGCAGGCACGCCGTCGATGCACGCCGCCGCCAGCATCGCAAAACTCACGCATTCTTTGGCCTGCAAAGGAATGGCGAAGTCTTCGACGGTCTTGAACTCTGTTTCTGGTAGCTCGGCCTGCAACATACCAACCAGCGTCTTGTTGTGCGCGCCGCCGCCGTAGAGAATAACTTCGACGTCATCGAGGTCGATTCCGACGTGGGTCTTGTAAGCATGGGCGATGCTGCGGGCGGTGAGCATGGTGCCGGTGGCCAGCATGTCGTACTTGTCCAAGCCCCGGCCGCTCATGAGTTGTCTCATTCCGCTGACGAAAGAGCGTCCGAACTGCTCCCGGCCGGCAGACTTGGGCGGCGGTTGCCGGAAGAACGGCAATTGCATCATCTTCTCAACACAGCTCATGTCCGGTTTGCCTCGGGAGGCGTAGAGGCCCTGAGGATCGAAGCGGTGCTTCCTTTGTGTCAGGCGTCGGATGATGGTGTCGATCACCATGCAGCCCGGGCCGGTATCGAACGCGATGGTGTTTTCGGGGCCTCCGCCGGGGGGCAAATAAGTCAGGTTGGCGATCCCACCGATGTTCTGGACGATGCGGGGCCGTACGTCTGAACGAAACAGTATGTAATCCGTCCATGGCACCAGCGGCGCCCCTTGGCCACCCACTGCCAGGTCGGCGACGCGGAAATCAGCAACCACAGTCGCGCCGGTCTGAGCGGCGATGATCGCCGATTCGCCGATTTGATACGTGCAGTGTGGGTGGTGATCGTCGCCGTCGGGCATATGGCAAATGGTCTGTCCGTGCGAGCCTATGGCAGCGAGTTGATCCGCCCGCACGCCGGCCTGTTCCATCAATTGCCGGGCGCATGTTGCGAATTCCTCGCCAAGCTGCACGTTGAGCCCGGCGAGATCTTCGGTGCGCGTCTTGGCCGGCGCCATGACGGCCAGCAGGGCGTTACGGAACGGCTCGGCATAATCCACGTGGCGGTGAGCGACGAACTGGACGCGCATTTCCAGGCCGCTGCCATCGATTTCGACAAGAGCAGCATCGACACCGTCGCAGCTCGTGCCGCTCATCAGTCCAATGAATTTCCGTCTGCCTCTCATAATTGCTATGCACACTTAGGCTTGTTGGAGGCCACCCGGGACCGCTCGTGCGACCATTGTAACGTGAGTCACGGAATGTCAACATACGGTCGGGCACTGGCGATCGTGTCCTGATTCGGGGACAATGCCGCCATGGACGCTCCAGAACTTGATCTGATCGGCCGCCCGCTGGTCATGGGCATCTTGAACGTCACTCCCGACTCTTTCAGCGATGGTGGCAGGTTCATGGACGTCGGCGGGGCCGTTGGGCATGTCGAGCAAATGATCCGCGATGGCGCGGACATCATCGACATCGGCGGCGAATCGACCCGCCCGGGGTCGCAAGCCGTCCCGGCCACGGAACAAATCAAGCGTACCCAACCGGTCATTGCTTCCATCCGTGAGAGGCACGCCCAAATCCCGATTTCGATCGATACACAATCGGCGGAGGTCGCTTCCGCAGCACTTGACGCCGGCGCTACGATTGTGAACGACATCTCGGCCCTGCGCGCGGACTCAGATATGGCTTGCCGCGTGGCGGAGGCCGGTGCGTACGTCGTGCTCATGCACATGCAGGGCATGCCGCGAACCATGCAGCAGAATCCGCGTTACGACGACGTGGTAGGTGAGATTGAGGCATTTCTCAAAGAACGCATCGAGTTTGCAGTTTCAAGCGGCATCAGGCGGGAGCGGATCATCATCGATCCGGGCATCGGTTTTGGAAAGACGGTCGAGCACAACCTCCAGATACTCGCCAATCTCAGACGATTCGCGGCCATTGGACCGATGTTGTTGGGGACATCGAGGAAATCGCTGTTCGCCGGACTTCTCGGCATCGACAAAGTTGAGGAGCGTCTGACCGGCACCATTGTGACCAACACGATCGGCCTGCTCGCCGGTGTGCGCATCCTGCGCGTTCACGACATCAAAGAGGCGCGCCAGGTCGTCACACTCAGCGAGGAGATCAGGCGTGCGACGCAACCCAGCGCCCGCGTCTCGTGAGATTCCTATTCCGCCCTGGGCTCGCGGGTCATGAGTGAATGAACCGCTTCCGAAGGCGGCAAGCCCTCGAACAGCACTTTTCCGACGGCCTCCACGATGGGCATGCCGACGTTGTGCCTGTGCGCGAGAGCGACGACGCTCTTGGTGGTTGGGATTCCTTCGATGATCGACGGCGTTGATCGGATGACTTCCTCGGGTGACTTACCCTGGCCGATGTGCTGGCCTGCGGTGCGGTTTCGGCCGTAGGGTGAGATGCAGGTGGTCACCAAATCGCCGACGCCGGCCAAGCCGTAAAACGTCTCCGTTCTCGCGCCCATGGCTACGCCGAGGCGCGTGATCTCAACCAGCCCGCGAGAGAGCAGGGCGGCTTTGGCGTTGTCGCCGAGCTTCAGCCCGTCAATAATGCCGGCGGCGATCGCGATGATGTTCTTCATGGCGCTGGCGAGCTCCACGCCCACGAGATCCGTATTGGTATACACGCGGAAGGTCTCGGTATTGAACGCGGCCTGCGTCGTTTTGGCGGTGGCTTCGTCCTCGCAGGCCATGACGACCGAACACGGCAGGCCGGCGGCGATTTCGTGGGCGATGCTCGGGCCGGAGAGCATGGCATAGGAACGCCGTCCGCACAGTTCCGCCAGCACCTCCGTCGGCCGAAGGAGCGTGTCATTTTCGATGCCCTTGGCGGTGCTGATGATGGGGATGTGCTCGGGCACGTCGGCTGCGAATTTCTCCCACACGCTGCGGATGAATTGTGAGGGCACCGCCGAGACGGCGACCTCGGCCTGCTCGAGCGCCCACTGCGGGTCCGTGCCCGCTTCGATGCGTTCGGAGAGCACGCAGCCGGGCAAGTATTGCTTGTTCTGGCGCTCGACGTTGATTTGTCGTGCGCGTTCGGCGTTCCGGCCCCACAGGCGCACGCTGATGCCGTTGCCGGCCAGCAGCATGGCGCAGACGGTACCCATGGCGCCGTCGCCGATGATGGCAGCGCGCTGAATCATAAGGATATCTAACTGGATCGTCGGCGGGCCTGCAAGGCGAAGCGCGAGAGACTTGACAGTTTGGCAGGAATCGGTGAGATTGGGCGTGCTCGGGTGGGGTTGTCCCGCCCGCCTGCACCTCTAGCTCAATTGGCAGAGCAGCTGGCTCTTAACCAGCGGGTTCGGGGTTCGAGTCCCTGGGGGTGCATTTGACAGCTCATCGTGCTCAGCGCGGCGTGGCGTCCCGCGAATCCGCGTTTTTGAAGCGGATGTGATGCCGTTTGGACGCAGGCTTCCACTCAAGTACCCTGATCCGGAGGAATAGACCATTGGGCAAGATGTGTGTTGCGCTGGCGATGCTGTTGAGTTTCTGTTCCGCAGTGCCGGCCCAGGAAAAGCCGCTGGCGTTCGTCGGTGCGAAGATCATTCTCATCGACGGCGCGAACATCGAGGAGGGCGTGCTGGTCGTGCATCAGGGGCGGATCACAGCCGTCGGCGCTGCAGGCGCGACGACCATCCCGGACGATGCCCAGAGAATCGATGCCACCGGCAAAGTGATTATGCCGGGGTTGGTGGACACGCACTCGCATATCGGCGAGATTTCAGGCGGCGATTCGTCAGGCCCGATTCATCCTGAAGTGCGAATTCTCGATGCCGTCAACGTCCGTCATTCGGGTATGCAGCGTGCGCAGGCCGGCGGGATCACGACGGTCAACGTCATGCCCGGCTCGGGCCATTTGATGAGCGGCCAAACTCTATACCTCAAACTTCGCGACGGCGAGATTGTGGATGATCTGCTGATCTACGACGCCGACGGCCACATCGCCGGCGGCATGAAAATGGCCAACGGGACCAACTCGCAGCGTAAACCGCCTTTCCCCGAAACGCGGGCCAAGTCGGCGGCCCTGATTCGAATCGAATTCATCAAAGCGCAGGAGTATCAAAAGAAGATCGAACGCGCGAAAGATGACCCTGAGAAGATGCCCGATCGTGATTTGCGAATGGAGGGGCTGCTCAAGGTTCTCAATCGCGAGTGGATTGTCCACTACCACACGCACCGGCATGACGACATCATGACGGTGCTGCGGCTGGCGAAGGAATTCAATTTCCGCGTGGTGTTGCACCACGTCAGCGAAGGCTGGAAGGTGGCCAAGCAGATCGCCGAAGCGGGTGCGCCGGCGTCGATCATCCTCGTCGACAGCCCCGGCGGGAAACTCGAAGCTATGTATCTGCTGCACAAGACCGGCGCAATCCTTGAACAGGCCGGCGTGCTGGTCGCATTCCATACGGACGACTGGATCACGGATTCACGGCTGTTCTTTCGTTCCGCCGGCTTGGCGGTGCGGGCCGGAATGAGCCGCGAGAAAGCCCTCTACGGTCTGACCATGGCCGGTGCGATCATGCTGGGCCTGGAGCATCGGGTCGGCTCGCTGGCTCCCGGTAAGGATGCGGACTTCATCATTCTGTCCGGCGATCCATTGAGCGTGTATACGAAAGTGCTGGAAACGTATGTCGAAGGCGTGAAGGTTTTTGATCTCTCCGACCCGAAAGATCGACTCTATGCGGTCGGCGGCAAGGGCGCCGGTGAAGATCGCGCGAGCGACGTGCATTGTTGGGGTGACTGAATGACAGCGAGCGGATGTATGACCTGTTTGGAGCCTGAAGCGCCAGAAACTTTCGAATGAAGCGGTAGACTCACAAAGCAGAGTTCTCGTTTGCCACCAACTTTAGTTGGTGGTTCGGGAGCCCTGAAACAGGATTGCCAGCCGGCTTCAGAAACAAAGTTGTGGACCGACCACCACCGACTGAAGTCGGTGGCAAACAAGCCAGTTGCGACGTGATCACGACGGCCAAACGCGAAATCTTCGCCAGTGCGGGGCTTCTGACCGGTCGCTTGCGCTCCCGGCTCTGATGGTTATCCCATCCTCGTGTTTTGTGAAAGAGGAACATCATGCGAAGTAAACAAGTCACGGTATTGTTGGTGTTTGTGGTTCAGAGTCTGTTCCACTCGTTCAATGCCGTCGCACAGGTGGCCGTGCGAGGGGAGACCGTCTACACGATGGCCGGTGAGCCGATCAAAGACGGCGTGGTCGTGATCACCGACGGCAAGATTGTCGAGGTCGGCCCGGCGTCGGCTGTGCAGATTCCCGACGGGCACCGCACGCTGACCGCCAAGGTCGTCACGCCGGGGCTGGTCGATGCCCACACGGTGGTCGGCTTAACTGGATATATGAATCAAGATCAAGATCAGGACCAATTGGAGCGCTCCGGCCCGATCCATCCCGAGCTGCGGGCCATCGACGCTTACAACCCTCAGGAACGATTGGTGCAGTGGCTTCGCGAGTTCGGCATCACCACGATTCACACCGGGCACGCACCGGGCCTGCCGCTTTCCGGGCAAACCATGATCGCCAAGACGACCGGCGAGACAGTGGAGGAGGCAGTGCGTGTTCCGACGGCGATGCTCGCGGTCACGCTCGGGCGCGACGCCGCCGGCAAGACAAAGGGCAAGGAAGCTACGCCCGGAACGCGGGCCAAGGTCATGGCGGTGCTTCGCGCGGAGTTGATCAAAGCCCAGGATTATACACGCAAGCTCGAAACCGCCAAAGAAGACAAGAAACCGTCGCGCGACTTGCGACTCGAGATGCTGGCCCGCGTTTTGGACGGCGAAGTTCGTTTGCTCATTACGGCCCACAAAGCCCACGACATCATTTCGGCCCTGCGGCTGGCCCGTGAGTTTGATTTGAAGATCGTTCTGGACGGCGCCGCCGAAGCCTACATGGTGCTCGACAAAATAAAGCAGGCCGGCGTGCCCGTGATCATACATCCGACCATGTTGCGGGCCTATGGCGAGCGCAAGAACCTCAGCATGGAGACCGCAGCCAAGCTCAAGGAAGCGGGGATTCCGTTCGCCCTGCAGAGCGGTTACGAGAGTTACGTGCCCAAGACACGAGTGGTGTTGTTCGAAGCTGCCATCGCCGCGGCGTACGGATTGTCGTTTGAAGATGCACTCGCTTCGATCACCATCGAGGCGGCGAAGATTCTCGGCGTGGATCGGTTCGTCGGCTCGCTGGAAGTCGGTAAAGACGGCGACGTGGCGCTCTTCGACGGCGACCCGTTTGAGTACACGTCCCATGTGGTGGGGGTGGTGATCGAGGGCGTAGTGGTGAGCGAAGTCAGGCGCTGAACGCAATTGATAAGGAGCCGCGGGCTTCAGCCCGCGCGGATTGCTCCACAGCGAGAACGTCGCGCAGTTTCGAAGGTCCGCGCGGGCTGAAGCCCGCGGCTCCTTGTGGTTCACGTCTTCACGAAGCACATCACTACGGACAGGATCCCCAATCGCCCAGCAGCTCAGCCAGGTCGGCGGCCCCGACCAGGCCGTCATCATTGAAATCAGCGGGGCAATCTTCTTCCGGCAGGCACGATCCCCAATCGCCGAGCAAAACTGCCAGATCGGCTGCTCCCACGGTGCCGTCGCCATTGAAGTCGGCTGGACAATCGGGCGGTGCCGACTGCGGGAGGATGAAGTCCGCGATCACCGGCAAGTGATCCGACGCCAGGGTGCTGGCGAACATGCCGCCGAAGTCCATGTCCTGCAATTCCGGCGGCATGTCGGCTTCGTCCACTTCGACGGAATCAAAAATGAACGCGTGGCGCAGTACCGCGATGCTGTCCTGCCAGGCGAGGTAGTCGAGCTTGCTGGTACCCCGCGTCGTGCGGCTGTTGGTGAACGGCTCGCGCGCGTCGTCAAAGGTGGCATCGCTGCGGTCACGATCGACGCCGTCGGTCCCGCCGTTGAACTGGGCCCGTGTCAGCCAGTCGACGGGGCCCCGGTGCCCGTTGTTTTGCTCGTCTTCGTTCCAGTCGCCGCCGAAGATCACCGGCGTAAAATCATCGAGGATCGAAGTTACTTGCGGACTATCGAGAATCATGTCGTGCGGATCGGGAACGCCCGTCCCAGCGCCGTTGAGCAGATAATCGATATAGTAGGCTGTGTTCTGTGCGGCCTCGTGTCGTTGGGTGTGGTCACTGCCGGAGAATCCCGCTTTGAGATGGGCGTTGGCCACTACCAGGTCGCCGGCGTAGGTCTCGTCGGGCAGTTCCAGTTCGGCAAACTGAAACCCGCGAATGCCACCATCCCCGCCCGGGGCATATTCATCGGCGAAGATGAAAAAGAGGTCGCTGTTCTTGGATTTTCCGTCGCCGTTCAAGTCGGCGAACGGATAACGGCTGATGATGACGTTGCGGTTGAAACCGTCGGTATTGCTGCTGACGAAGACGTTGTTCAGGTCGTAGGCCGGGTCGTACTTTTGAACCCAGGCAGTGATCTCAGCGCCGCCGTTGTACGGATCAGTCCCGCCGTCAAACAACAGACCGCTTGTGAACCCCAAAATGAAAACCGAATCGACGCTACTGCCGGTGCCGTTGCCGGTGTTGTCGCCGGCCTCCTGAAGGATCAGAATGTCCGGCTTCATGGCAGCGATGATCCGCGCCAGACCCGCCCAGTTGTTCAGGCCTTCGACTTTGGCATTGGAACTGCACAGGCCGTCATAGACGTTCCAAGTCATCACACGAACGTCCCGTGGGTCTTCCTTGCCCCACTGGCCCGCATCCGGATTCCATTGTGCCGCGGCGACTTGGGCGCAGGCCGCAATCACGAGCCCGGCGTATGAGAACAGTCGAAGCATGCAGCGACTCCTTCGCGCTCGTATATGAATCTAGCTAACGCGAATTTCTGGCCACGAAGGCACCAAGACACAAAGAAGAGCAATAGAAGTACTCGCCACTACGATAGCAGCCAATGACGCATGAAAGCTGTTTTTTACAGACTTTTTAATTCTGAGATAAGAAAAAGTGACATATATTCTTTATCTTCGTGCCTTTGTGTCTTTGTGGCAAGAACAACGTGAGAAATCCGGGCTGACTCCTACAGTGCCAAAGAAGAACCCCGATCCGCCGCGGCGGATCGGGGTTGGTTTCTCTAATTACGGATCGGCCACAGGCGTCCTGATCAGCACGGCCCCCAGTTGCCCAGCAAGTTGGCCAGGTCGAGCGCGCCGATGCTGCCGTTACCGTCGATGTCCAGGCAAACGACTGCCGGGTCGGCATCCTGCGGGATCAGTCCCCAGCTGCCCAGCAGGAAGGCCAAGTCTCCCGCGCCGACTTGGCCGTCTACCGGGAAAGTGTCCCACACGCAGGCACCGCAGCACGAACCGGGGCAGTCCGCCGGGCAGTTGCAGGCGTCCTCAGAGTCGTCGCAGAAGCCGTCGCCACACTTCGTCGTCCCGCCGATCGCGACATCCATCCCACTGAAGTTCGACTCGATCAAACTGGTATACCAGTCAACAGAGTTATTGTCTGCGAGCGAACTCAGATTCACTGCATCCACAATGAGATCGATGGGCGGACCGAACTCAGTTGCGCTTCCACCGTATTGGCCGACGAACAGATTACCGAAAGCATCGAAGGCGATTTCGCGAGTGGTCTCAATGGAAGTGCTGTAATCCCACGTGCCTAACAGGTTGTAATTGTCGTTCGGATCCAGGACGAACAGCAGATTCGTGGTCGTGTTATTGGCAAAAGCGCTGTACATGATGTAGATATTCGGCGAGATCTCGGGATTGTACTCAATGTCCGAGTAGCCGGGGCCGCAACCGACGACCGTATTGACTGTTGTGAGCAGTGTGGTAGCCATGGAATTGGCATCGACGGCGAAGAGTTCGCCCGTAGTGGAGATGGCCAGCACGGTGTTATTGTCAAGCCAGGCCGTGCCTTGTGTATCCTCTAAGCACAGTAGGCCGTCGATGGTTTGGCGGGCGCCGCTCAGTGAGGCGCCTGTGCCCTGACAGTTTCCGGCCGTGTAGTCATACACGATGACTTGCCCGGTGTCGCCACCGGCGACTGCGATCTTGGTGTTGTCCGGGCTGACGGACAGGCCGCCGAGTCGAGTCGTCGTGAGCCCGCTCCCTCCCGTGCCCTGCGTGTCGCCGATGTACTGGGACGCGCTGGTAGCGATGCACGTGGCGAAGCTGTGGA
>JACZTW010000045.1 GCA_022573485.1 Planctomycetota bacterium | reverse complement strand
CTCGCAGATTAGGTCCCCGGCGGGCACGTCGCGCGTCAGGGCCTTGCCGAGCAGGTCGTCGAACCGCTCCGGCGGCAGGCCCCAGGCGGGCCTCAGATAGGTGAGGTCCTCGGCACGCACGGGCTCTCCCGCCTTGATGTCGCGGGCAGCCCCGATCGCGCGGCGCATATGCGCGAGCCCCTTGGCTTCGGCGGCGCCCCGCTTCCGCTCGCGCTGGCCCAGATAGGTCTCGGCCTGACGCACGGCGGCGATGAGCTCGCGCAGGGCGTCGGGATCCGCCGACAGGAGATGATCGTGGAATGCCTGGTTTTCCTTGCGGTAAGTGAAGTGTTTCTCCAGGGCCACGGCGCCTCGGGCGACCGCTAGCTCGCAGGCCTTGGTGCCCAGTGTGTGATCGGAATAGCCGACCGGTAAGTCGAACTCGTCCTGAAGCCATTCGATATTGCGGAGATTGGCCTCTTCCATGGGCGTCGGATAGACGGCGACGCAGTGCATCAGCAACAGCTCGCCTTTGTCGCGAATATCCGGACGGATGTCTTCGACCGCCTGTACGGCCGCGGCGATTTCCTCGCGCGTGCCGAGCCCGGTCGAGACGATCATCGGCTTGTCCTTGCCCGCAACGTGGCGAATCAACTCGAGATATGTCAGATCGCCGGAGGAAATTTTAAAGAAGGGAACGATTTCGTCGAGAAAATCGGCGTCCTTCATATGGAAAAGCGAAGAAAAGAAGACCACACCGCAGTCTTGTGCAACCGCAGCGAGTTCGCGGAATTGGTCATAGTCGAGCTGAAAGCACTCCGTACGTTGTCTGCGTTCCGGTTGAACGTTGGATATGTAATTCTCGATCCTGAAAGTCTGAAACTTTACCGCATCCGCTCCGCAGTCGGCCGCTTGACGGATCAGTTGCGTCGCCACTTCGAAGTTGCCTTCATGATTGACGCCAATTTCGGCAACTATGAATACCCGGTCGAGGTTTCTGAAATCACGGGGCGTGAACATTGCATCCTCTTTTTTTTAGTGTCCTGATTCCTAAATTCGCTTCAGCGAAAGTCGGGTTCAAAGGGACACCAACTATCTCAATCCAGCGTGATTTAGCTGCCGAAGTTCGGCACATTTAATGTGACGAACTTCGAAATCATCACACTTAGGCGACGGACACAGCCATCGGGAATGGTTCACCCATGAACCCCACCATTACCCGCCTCAACTGAAACGGGTCGGTGCCCGGCCCGTTCGTGCCGTCGATTGCCGAGGGACAGATCGACACTCCGGCCTCACGCAGGTGCGCGATAGTGCGGCCATCGTAATGCTCGGCCTGTCCCTCGGGATAGGAGAACAAGTCACATTCATGTCCTAGCTCCGTCTCGACCGTCGCAATACAGTCGTATATTTCTCGTTCCAGAGCGGCATCGTCGAGATAAGCCATGATTTCGTGGTTTACGGTGTGTCCTCCGACCTCGTAGTCGGGCGACGAATCGAGATCGCGCACCTGATCCCAACTCATGGATTGGTAGTTGGACACATCCTTACCGTCGTCATCGACCTCGCAATACCTGTTCAGTTCGGACAATGCGTCATCTCGTTCGGAGGGTGAGATCGACTTGAGTTTCGACTTGATTCGGATGACCGCCTCGATCCGTTGATCCGTCTCTCGGAGATCGCATTGAAACGGCTCACCGTCAAGTACGAGATCGAGAGACACACGGCACGTCAGGTTGATCCAGTGCTCGACCTTGTCGGTCCAAAATTGACGATCAGTACCGATAAGACCTGTTGAGAGGAAGAAGGTTGCCGGTATGCCATGCGATTTTAGAATGGACAACGCGAAGTCGTAATTATTCCGGTAGCCATCGTCGAACGTCACCGCAACCGCGTTCGGGGGTATCTCCGCGCCCGCTTCGACGAGCGTAGCGAGATCGCGTAAGGAAAAAACCGAAGCGTTGGCGTGCAGATACGCCATCTGGCGATCGAACGCCTCGGCCGTAATGTGCTTGCCCGAGAAGTTCTCAATACCCCGCGACAGAGCGTCCGTGACTCCGTGATACAGCAGGATCAGGGCCATGCGCTCATCAACGGCCACGTCTCGACGACTCCTTGAAAGCGGTGAAGCGCCGAAGGGCTTCATATTTTTGATCCAGCGACATCGCGGAAATGTAGCGCCCAAATTTCTCTTGCTTTTTCTTGTGCAAGAATTTGCGAGAGTCCTCTAGCTCCATCAAGACATCAATGACGAGGCGAGTAGCCACGACGGTCGTCTTGTACTTCAGGTGATAAATTTCGTCGGTATCGTAAACACTCACACGTTCCTGCGCCAGAATATCTCCCGTATCGAATTCCTCATCCACTTGATGGATTGTGACACCGACTTGGTCGAATCGGTTTTCATAGATCGCCCAGAGGTCGGAATCCAGGCCGCGGTATTCCCCGGCGATGCCTCGGTGCACGTTGATCATGCCGTAACGTGGAACGCCAAACAGGCGGGCGCTTACCTTGCCCACCCCGAAAGTGATTCCAACATCGGGCTCGAGCGCTCGGATATACTCCGGCATCCCCACCTGATTCACGCCATGGGCGCAGACGACCCTGCGTTCGAGTTCACTTGGCAAGTTCGGAAGTGTGCCCCCGTACGCTGGATCGAAGAAACGCTCTTCGAACGCGTCTTCTTCTTCAGCGAAAAATGGTGCGGTTGGATAACTCTTGGCGAGCCGACGTCGCTCGTAAATGATGCCGGCAATCTCGAACAGCCGAGCAAGCTTATTTATGAAATAGGTGTGATGCTTCGTCTCCGTGGATAGGATAACGATTCTCACTACGCGCCTCGACCCTGGGACACAGTGCGTTTGACGGATTGGTCCACCAACTTGGCGGCATGCGCCTCGGCGATTTCCCAGTTCCAATCCGAATCGAGATGAAGCGCCGCCGGGCGATCCAGCACGACATGACCGATGCGCTCAGTCTTGGGATCGACGCGGCTCGGGAAATGACCGCGGCGGATCAGATTGAACCCGCCCACCTGCCGGAACAGCTCATCACTTTCGAGGCGCAACATTCCGGACTGGTTCAACGGGACCAGCCCGTCGCCCGTGTGCCGGTAGTAAGTCTCCGTATCGACGCGCACGCCGATGACGCGGTCGGTTTCGAACAATTTCATCGCGTCCGCCGCCATGTCGATATAGCGCGCCGACCGGAAGGGGGACTCGACGAAGAGCGTGATCACGGCGTGGAAATCACGCAGTGATTCGGGCAGCCGGCCGAAGATATGATCCAGCGTGTCGTCGAGCAAGGTGTTGGGCAGTGCCAGCTTCCAGTCCCGGTGGTCGATATAAGCGGCATCGCCGAACGTTCTCTCGACGTGCCCGAGAATGTCTTCGTCCGGGCTGGTGACGATGACCTGGGATAGGTTTCTCGATTCAAGCGCGGCTTCGACGGTCCAATCAATCAGGGCCTTGCCCCCCAATCTATGCAGGGCCCGGGAATGCGGGTCCGTCGGCTTTCCACGCACGGGAATGACCGCCACGCAATTCAGCGGCCGCTCCAGTCTTGCCGCGTTCTTTCGCAGGATCTCCGCCCGGGTCGCCAGGATATGCTCCTCGTCGCGGGTCAGACTGGCCTCATGCCGGCGATAGTAGAACAACGGCAGGTTCACGTTTTGCACTTCGTAGTGCTCGATGAACCGCACCCAGAGGTCCCAGCCGTCCTGGCAGCGGAACGCCTCGTCGTAGCCGCCGATCTCTTCCAGGCATTCCCGCCGAATCATCGTGCAAGCCCCGTGCGCGGGCTGGTCCAGCAATTCCTGAACAGCTACACCAATGATGAATCGGGCCGGCTGGAGAAGGTCACCATTGCCGGACACTCCTTCCATCGCTTGACTGACTCCTCGGTCCCGTCGTGGGTGGTGTGGGAATGGGGACAAGTGGACGACTTGTTTATCCTCAGCATTGGCGCGGGATCGAGCGAGCGAATCCTGCGCGCTCTCGCCGGCGATGGGCCGACCTTGCTGAGCGACACTTGGTTTCAGACTGGGCATCGGCAAACGCAGGGCACGGCGGCCCGATTTGAGTTGTATGTGAACGTCGCATCCCTCCAGGAGCGAATTGGCGAGAGCGCCCAGGATCGATTCCGTGCCGTTGTCGATAGTCTGGATCTTCGATCCTCCGAGAAGTCGATCTGGACAATCGGCACCGAAGGCAGAGTGTACACTTGCTATGCCTATCACCGCAAAGACGGCGCCGACATGCTCGCTCGCATCTCAGACCCGCGCACTTACCGTGCCGAACACAAACGATTGATCCCGGCCGAAGCCAAGACCTACACAATCCTGAACACCAACTGTGCCGCCCTGGTGCGACGCATTCGGTCCACCTACCTGGCGACCCAGCGATTGGAGAAACGCTTCGAGCTGATTCGCGGCTGGGACACCCTGGCCCGGACTCAGAAAGTGAACTTCGAGGCCGAAGTGCTTAAGCAGTTGGGCAGCCATGTGATCATCCACGACCACCCCCAACACCCGCTGGGGCTGCCGCTGATGCGCACAATCTTGATCGAAATCAGCGGAGATTCCGACCGCGTGCGCCGGGCGCTGGATCGCACGCTCGAATACTGCGCCAGCCTATTGGAGGTCGCCGCAGCTAAGCGGAAGATGCCGGCGATTTCTCTGGTGCTGCGGCACGCACCGGACGGCATTTGGTACATCCAGTATGGCATTTATGGCCCCGCGATCACGGTCGCCGACGGCTGGCTGGTCATCAGCTACTCCCCCGAAGCGGTTCGCGTCAACCTGTCAACCGGCACAAGTCCCCCACCGCTGATTCCTTCGTTGAAATCTGCCCAGCCGCAGCCGTCACAGGCCCGTGACCCGACCCACCAGGGCAAAGCCGCTGAAGATAACGGCCAAACCGGGAGCCAGGATGCGGCCGATCAGGCGCGTCCAGAATAATGCGAGCAGGATAATCAGGCTGAAGGGCCTTATCTTGCGATAGAACTCACCGACCGTCGAAGGAAACAAGCTCCCCGCGATGTGGCCGCCGTCGAGAGGCGGAAGTGGGATCATATTGAAGAAGAACAGCAGCAGATTGATCAAGAAGCCCCACTTCAGACAAACGGTGACCATGGCCAGGTAGCCGGCGCCGGCGAACCCTTCGATGGTGACATTGCCAATGAAGGACGTGAAACCCCCCACCACCGCGTCCGGGGCAAAAAGCCGGATGCCGCAGCCCAGAATCAAATACAACGACAGGAAGATCAAACCCAACAGTACGTTCGAGAAAGGGCCTGCGGCGGAGATGAGCAAATTGGCACGGCGCGGATTGGGCACGCCGTGCAGGCTGACCATGACCGGCTTGGCCCAGCCAAACACGGGCTGCCCGAGGTAGGCGAGAAACACGGGAACCAGGATCGTCCCGACCGGGTCGATGTGCGCCAGCGGATTCAAGGTCACGCGCCCTCGCTGACGAGGACCGTCATCACCACACCACCAAGCCGCCACAGCATGCGCCGCCTCGTGAACCGAGAGCGAAAGCAGGACGATGATGACGGCGATCACCTTGTTGGCAATGGTCAGTTTGGACTCCGGCACACTGGCAACCACTCTCGCCCCGGTGGCCGCCAGATCTGCCAGAGTCACCAGGCTGAAAACGTGCGCTGCGGTCGCAAGCGCCGCGATCACCGCCGTGGCGGCGACAATCGTGGAAGTGTGAACCAACCTGACATCGTTCCTGGCCTTCCCGCGAGCCACGATGATGCACGCCAAAGCCACGATCGTGAACGCCATACCGATAAAAGGCAGGAACGCCAAGGCCGCCGCGAAGAGTCCCCAAATCGACCAGGCCGTCACCGTCGGCCAGCCATGCGAACGACTCGTGGCAGCCCGCAGGCGCTCGGTTGATGCTTGCGCTCGCTCGTTGGTCCATTCCAAGAGTCGCAGCAGCCCGGCGGCTTCTTCCTGGCTGACAATGAAACCCACCTGGGCGTTCCCAATGTCGAAACGAAAGACGATTCGGCCGCCGGCTTCGTTGTAGGCGATCTTTGAATCCCACTCGTCTTTCCGCAGGGTGGTGTGGTCTTGCGATCCCGTAAGCTCCAGGGTTTCGCAGGTGGGCGTGAGCGTCCACGGCTGCCCCCGAGAATCCGTCCAATGGAGCACAGTCGGCTGATTTGCAGGTGTCGGAGATGAGTCGTTCATCATGGAAATGCGGAATGCGGAGTGCCCACGGTTCTCGCACTCAGTCCTCAGCACTCAGTCCTCATTTTGGATCAGGTCCTTTTGAATTGCCGCTCCAGATCCGCCAGTGAAAACCGCAGCGTCGTCGGCCGGCCGTGCGGGCAATTGCTGCTCTTGTCCACAACATCCCGCTGCTGGATCAAACCGCGCATCTCTTCGTCCGTCAATGGATCACCCGCTTTGACCGCCGCCTTGCAGGCCATCATGTCCAAAACTTCGTGGATCAGCACCTCGGTGTGCGGCTTGTTGCCCTTCTCTGCCAGTCGATCCGCCAGATCCTTCACGAAGGGCGTGATCGCGGAGTTGTGCAGCACAGACGGAAAGCTCTGCACAGCCACGGTCGTCTCTCCGTAAAGCGTGAAATCAATGCCCAGCTTCTGGAGCAGCGCACGGTGATCTTGCAGGACGGAAATGTGCTCGGACGTCATTTCGATTGTCTCGGGAATGAGCAAGCGCTGCGCCTCGAGTGTGCCCGAGGCGATCCGCCGCTGCAATTGGTCATAAATGATGCGCTCGTGCAGGGCGTGCTGGTCGATGATGAGCATGCCTTCGTCCGTCTCGGTCACGAGATAGGTTCTGTGCAGTTGGAGCACAGGTACCCGTGCCGTTTCCGCCGCGATCACGCGTCCGGCGGGTGCGCTTTCGGCATCCGAACCGCCCTGGAACCTCATGGCCAGGTCCGCCATGCTCACCGAAGCCGTCTGCGTCGGCATCTCTGAGCCGATACGACTCGGCGCGTCGCCGGCGGACGCCGGCGTAGCTTGTTTGAAAAAGTCGGCGATACGCTGTCTCTCTTCCAGCCGTTGTTCAGACGTGAGCGGGGCAGCCGCGCGCCGCGCGCTCAGCGCCGGCGTCAAATCATGCTGCAGGAACGTCTCGCGCAGCGCCGAGAGCACCTGCGAATGAATCATGTTGGAGTCCTGCCAGCGGACCTCAATCTTCGTCGGATGAACATTGATATCGACCTGCTCCGGATCGATCCCCAGGGACAGGAACACCACGGGAAAGCGATCGTGCTCCATCAAGCCTCGGTAGGCTTCCTTGACGGCATGCTGCACGTAGCGATCGCGGATGTATCGTCCGTTCAGGAAGACATACTGCCATTTGCCCGAGGCGCGGTTCTGGGCCGGCTTGGCGGCATAGCCCACGATCCGCAGCCCGCGCTCATCCCGCTCGATGCGGATCAAGTCCTGCGCTATTTCAGTGCCATGAAACGCGCTGATTCGTTCACGCATGTCCTCGCAGCGGGGCAAGTGCTTGACTTGGCGTGAGCCGTTGCATAGTTCAAACTCAACCTGAGGATTCGGCAGCGCCACGCGGGCGAACTGCTCCTGCACGTGTCCGAACTCCGTGTTGGCGCCGCGAAGGAATTTCCGCCGGGCCGGCACGTTGAAGAAAAGGTCGCGGATCTCGACGGTCGTGCCAACCGGACAGCCCACCGCGGTTCGAGACTGAATCTCCTCGCCGGCTACGTGGATTTCAGCACCTTCTTCAGCCTGCGATGTGCGTGATTTGATGTTCAAGTGGGCGACGGAGCCGATGCTCGCCAAGGCCTCGCCGCGAAAGCCCATTGTGTGAATGCGGAACAAGTCCTCCTCGGAGGAGATCTTGCTGGTGGCGTGCGGCATGACCGCCAAGTCCAGTTGGTCGGCGGCGATCCCCGAGCCGTTGTCGGTGACGCGAATCAGCTTTTTCCCACCGTCCTCGATGGTCAGCGAAATGCGCGTCGCCCCGGCATCGAGCGCGTTCTCGAGCAACTCCTTCACCACGCTGGCAGGCCTTTCGATGACCTCGCCGGCGGCGATCTTGTTGACCAACAAGTCCGGAAGTGGTTGGATCGTTGCCATGTGTGAATCTGATCTTCCTGATGCCCTTTGGGTCGGCGACAGTATAATGGTCCGATGTGTATGCCGCAACGTAACGACGAGGCTGTGAAATGATTCAAAGGTGCATCAGTTCTCGCGCGTTCGCCCCTGGAACGTCGCTCTCCACTATGGCTGAGTCGAGTGCTCGGGCTGGGTTCGACGGTGTGGAACTCGTGGTGAATGATCGCGGCGAGTTGAATCTGGCAACGTCACCCGCTGATGTTGCAGCCTTGCTGCGCCATTTTGGTGAAGCAGGCTTGGCCGTTGCGGCATTGACGAGCGACTTGTACACGACTCACAACTTCGCCTCACCCGACGAATCGTCTCGCAAGACGGCGCGGGAAACCACACAAAGATTGATCGAGCTGGCCTGCCGTCTGGAAGCCCCGCTGGTGTGGTTACGCGGCGCCGTGATCGATCCGTCCAAACAAGGTGATGAGATTGTGTCCTACGAAGCCGCTTTGAATCACGTTTATGAAGGCATGATGGAGGTGGCAGAGCAGGCAGAGAAGCACGGTGTGAAGATCGCGGTTCGGGCTGCGAGCGGCGGTTTCTTGCTGTCGCCGGTGGAGACTCGCGATCTCGTCGATCGGCTGAACTCACCGGCCATCGGCGTGGCCTTCAATTTGAACGATGTCGCGCGCGTTGGATGCCCGGTGGACTGGTTGCGCTGCCTGAGCTACCGCCTGCACGCCGTTTTTCTGGGGGCGGTTGACGTATCCAGAGAGACCAATCCGATCGACGCCGCAAAGATATGCGAAGCGCTCAATGAAATCCGCTACGAAGGTCCCATGATCTACCAATCGGCCGGCGATCTCTCGGATATCGCCGCCATCCTCAAGACGTTCTCGGCGTAAGTCAGATTTGAGATTTCAGATTGCAGATTGCGGATTGCGGATTGCGGAATCGCAAGAGCGGAGTGGTCACTCCTCAGCACTCAGTCCTCGCTCTTGGCCCAGCATTGGGCCAGTTCCACCAGCACTTCGACAGCCTGCTGCATTTCTTCCAGGCAGGCGAACTCCAGCGGCGAATGGAAATTGTGCATGCCGGTCGAGAGGTTGGGCGTGGGCAGCCCTTTCTCGGTCAGCCGGGAACCATCGGTGCCACCGCGAATGCTCTCCAATTGATAGTTGCGACCCAGATTCTTCATGGCTTGCTGGACCTTGCCGACCGCCCGAGGCTCCTTGTTCATTCCCTCCACCATGTTGCGGTATTGTTCGGTGATGTCGATGTCAATCTTCACGCGCGGATGCTCCGCTTCGAGCGTGGCGGCGATTTGGCCCAGCAGCTTCGCTTGCTTGGGAAGCTCTGCGGTTTCAAAGCTGCGCAGAATGATGCGAATCTGGGTCGAATCGCAACCGCCTTTGAGGATGTAGGGATGCATGAATCCCTCTCTGCCGGAGGTCGTCTCGGGCGCCAAACGCTGCCACGGCATCCGCGAAATGAACTCGCCCGCGATGCGGATGGCATTGACCATCCTGCCCGTCGCCAAACCGGGATGAATGTTGTAGCCGTTCACCGTCACGGTGGCCAGGTCGGCGGAAAACGTCTCGTTCTCGATCATGCCGTGGCTCTCGCCGTCCAGCGTGTAGGCGGCGATCGCGCCGAGGGCGTCCAAATCAATATGGTCCGTGCCGCGACCGACTTCTTCGTCGCAGGTATAGCAAATGCGGATGGGGCCGTGCTTGATTTCGGGATGGGCCATCAAGTGATCCGCGGCGGTCATGACGACGGCCACACCGCTCTTGTCGTCCGCACCCAGAAGCGTGGTGCCGTCGCTGGTGATGATCGTTTGGCCCACCATCTCCCGGAGCTGCTCGGTTTCCTCGACGCGAATCACTTGCTTCGAGTCGCCCGGTAGAACGATGTCCTTGCCATCGTAGTTCTTGTGGACGATCGGTTTGACGTCTTTGCCGCTGGCTTCGGGCGAAGTGTCCATGTGGGCGAGCCACGCGATGGTTGGCACATTGTCCTGGTTGCCCGGAATCGTGGCCATGATGATGCCGCGTTCGCTCATGGTCACGTCCGTGAGTTTCAGCGCCTTCAGTTCATCGACCAGCATCCGGCCCAGTTCCAACTGTCCGGCGGAACTGGGGTAGTCGTCCGTCTCTTCCACAGCAGTGGTCTCAACTTGAACGTAGCGGCAGAATCGTTCCAGCAGTTTCTTCACAAGTCACCTTCCGATCGCCTGATGAGGTTTGGGGTTGAGCCTCAGTACCCTGTTTATTCCGATTGGTCGAAGATTAGGCTCTGTCTGAAAACTCGGATTTTTTCAAGGAGCCGCGGGTTTTGACCCGCGCGAGGACTCGCGCAGACTAAAGTCTGCGGCTCCTTGGATGTCTTGAGACAGAGCCTAGCATTGATGCACGCTCTTGCCAATGGCCTGAGCACACGGCCGGAGCCGGCGCGATAAGATCCAACCCTCGACCCTATCTCTCGCGCCGGAATTGGGTTATCCTGCCGATAGTAACTACAATCCGTTGTTGGCAGCCAACCAAGGAGCGGTGCATGGCAGACGAAGAACCCAAAATCATCGTTGATTCCGACTGGAAGCAGGAAGCCCAGCAAGAGAAGGAGCGTCTGAGCGACGAGACCGCCGACGCGGGACCAGGCGGACCACTGCCGGATGCTTCGTTTCTGGAAATCGTCAACTTGCTCGCCATGCAAGCCGTCATCGGTTTGGGCGGAATGCGAATGCCCGACGGCCGCGAGATGCCTGCGGACATCAACACGGCCAAACACAACATCGACTTGATCGAAATCTTGAAAGAAAAGACCGCGGGACAGCTCGACGACACTGAACAGAAAGTTCTTGATGCGACTCTCCATGAACTGCACCTTGGGTTCGTGCAGGCCACCTCGCCGGCCGCGGCAGAATCGGAAAACGAGCCTTCCACTTAAACTCACGCGAACGCCGATCGCTGCGCAGGGTTACCGATGATTCCGCTTCGTACCGACACTCCCGTCCGGGGCACGCCCTTCACCAACTACGCGATCGTCGCGCTCAATTTTCTGGCTTTCATGGTTCTCGACGTTACAGGTTCCGAGTCGCTGGGCCACATCAAGAACAACATTCTGGCCCTGGACGCCGGCGCGCCGGAGTGGTGGCAGTTCATCAGCTACCAATTCGTTCACGGCGACATTTGGCATCTGGGCGGGAACATGCTCTTTCTGTGGGTGTTCGGCAACAGTGTGAACTCCAAGTTCGGCAATCTCCCGTACGCTCTGTTTTATCTGTCAGCAGGCATTTTCGCCGGATGGGGATTCACGATCAATCACGACCAAGCGTTGATCGGCGCTTCCGGATCAATCGCTGCGATCACCATGACGTTCATGGTGCTGTTCCCGCGCAGCAAAATTCTGTTCTTGTTTTGGTTTATTCTGATCACGGTCTTTGAGCTGCCCAGCTTGTGGGTGATCCTGTTCAAAGTCGTGCTGTGGGACAACATCCTGGGGCCGTGGCTGATGGGCGGCGGCATGGACGTCGCCTACGAGGTCCATTTGCTCGGCTACGGGTATGGATTTGCTGCCACGCTGGCCTTGCAACTATGCGGCGTGTTATCGCGGGACCAGTTTGACTTGCTGGCGGTCATGAAACGGTGGAACCAGCGCCGGGCGTTCTCGTCGGGCATGAGCGATCCCGAGGCCCAAGCACGTGCCAAGTCCGGTAAAGTAGCGAGACCGATCGTGCTCGACGACGGGCAGAGGCGTGATCTGGAAGCCCGGCTGGACCGCATCGCCGAACTTCGGGCCAAGATCCATGACGCGCTCGCTGCACCGACCGGCTCCGCCGCTGCCGTGGACTACTACGAGCAATTGACGCAGCTCAACCCCGACCAGAGTCTTCCGCGGCAGCAGCAACTGGCGATCGCCCGTTTGCTGTATTCCCGCAAGAAGTATCCCCAGGCTGCCGGGGCTTTCGAGATGTATCTCAAACAATACCCCAAGGACCGTGAAAACGATGAAACCCGCCTTCTCGTCGGCATCATCTACGCTCGGGATCTGGAACAATACGAGGCCGCTGAGGGACACTTGAAACTGGCCCTGGATTCCTTGATCGACGCCGGCCGCAAGCAGCAATGCCAGCAGTGGCTCGACCGCGTAACCGCCCTTCTGCGACCGGCCTCGCCCGACGCAGGCTAGCGACCCGCCGGTATTATCAGACGCACGGGATGATCCCGGTTTCCTTCCCAACAGCCAATCAGCTTCCGCCGATGATAGTCTAAGTCGGTTCCTGAGATCGACAGGGGGCTGATTGCGGATTGCGGAATTGTGGGAGTGGAGCCCTCAGTACTCAGTCCTCAGTCCTCAGTCCTCAGTCCTTAGTCCTCAGTACTCAGTCCACTGCGGGCATTAGTTTATGAGCGATATCGCCACTGCAGATCAATCACTGGGCAATGCCGCAGAGCGTTCGTCCGCATCCTCCTCGGAGCTGTCTCCTCCTCTGCGAGCCTCCGCGCAGTTCTTCGTTTTCTCGCTGATTCTGCTCGGCATCGTTCTGTCGGCAGCGGTCGATGTGCTCATCGGCATAGTGGTGCTCAGTGGAGGCGTCTGGGCACGGCGCGGCTTCAAGGCTGGGCTGATCAAATCGGGGCTGATCATCATCAGCCTGCTCGCCGTTTGCGCCTGGGCTGTGCCACTCGGCAAAGCACTGACGCCGCACCTCCGCGCGTGGTGTAACTGGCCATACGTACCCGTGCGCCATCTCTCGATTCTGCTGGTGGCGGTGGGCATCCTGGCAGCGGGCTACTTGCTCGGTACCCTGCTCAGCGCCTGGCATCTCAGACGGCACGGCAGGCTCGCTCGCAAGGCACGCCTGCTGGGGATGGGCGCCGGAATGGTCGAAGGCGTGCTCTTGTCCACTACGGCCTTCATAGCCCTGCTGGCTGTTGAGACTCCCGCGCGCATGGGACTCAGCATGATCATGGACGACAACGCCGCGGCCCGCGGAGTCTATGATCAGTTGGTGCTTCTGCGGGGGATTGCGGATTCGACCGCCGTTGGCAGGAAGCTCGCCGAGTTCTCAAAGGGCCAGCGCGAGGTGCTCGAGATGGGCGGCTCTCTGGCCATCATTTCACAGTACGACGGCACAATCGACAACCTCAAGAACCACCCGTTTATCGTGCAAGTTCTCGCCGAAAACACAGCCATCAGCAGGATTACCCGCGAGATCAGAAACGACCGGGCGCTGAAACTCGCCGTCAAGTCCGGCGACCTTCGAGCGATGCTCAACAGTTCAACCGTGATCAGGTTGATGGACGATGTGAAACTGGCCCGAGAGGTAGAGCGGTATCGAGACGAACTCTTCGGCGCCGTGATGGTCTCCGTGCCGTTCGAATACCGCGAGGAGGCCAACGCCGAATTGGCCAAGCTGCACGGCATGCCCGTCAAAGAATTCCTCGTCTACGCGTCAAAGCGGGTGGCCGCGCTTGAGAATGAAATGAGGGCGCGGGCGAGGCAAGAGGGCGACTCCGAAGTCAGTCAGGATGCAAAGAAAGAAACAAAGCAGTCGAACAATTGACGAGTCGAGCAACTCTGCGATCGATCGTCCGACGGCATCCGCAGCGACTCCACTACCGCCCAGCCGCGAACCCGTATTCTTCACGGTGTTTTTGCCACGAAGAGACAAAGGCACCCAGATAAAGAAGTTGTGTCGTTGTTACTTATCTCAGATGTGAACACCCTCTAACAAACGGCTTTCATGCGTCATTGGCTGATATCGTAATGACGAGTACTCTATTCCTTTTCTTCGCGTCTTGGTGCCTTTGTGGCAACAAATCCGGGCTAAGCAATCTCGCGACCGCGCAGAAAAAGGGATGCGCCTTCCCGCGATCATCATCGCCTGGAGGACGCATCCCCGATCTCATCTCTGTTGAGCGGTCTCGAATCGCTTGCCACACATCCTAGGGCGCGCAATCTACAAGCACCGTGCCGCTGCCGGCATCGCTGGGGCTGAAAGCGCCGATGCGAACGGTGTAGCAGTTGCCCTGCACCACGTCGGCCGTGGCCAACGACGAGAATAACGGGCAGCCCTCGCCATCGTCGTTGCAGCCGATTTCGTTGCCGCCGTAGGGGCAAGCACCGCAGCCATCGTAGATCCCGATTTTCGAGTCGTAGTTGACGGTGTCGCAGGTGCTCACCGTTAGCGTCCCGCTACAAGTGGCGTCGTAGTTGTACCAGACGTCGTTGTGGATCATCGGATCGCCAAAATCGCAGCAATCTCCGGTGCAGTCAGTGTCTCCCCCGTCCGTGGTGGCGCTGCTGGTGGAGAATTCCGTGACGCCGTCGAAGATGACCAGCTTGTCGGCGCATTCGTCGTTGACCGGGGGCGGAAGGGCTCCGCAGATACCCCCGCACAGTAGAACGGCCTCACTCACACACAACGGGTCCCAGTTCACTATGGGATCGCAGCAGTCTGGATCAAAGTTGCAGACTATGTCCTGGCAAACTTCGTCGTCACAGCCGGGGGTCGCGTGGGAGCAGCAGCAATCGCTCTCTCCAGGTGGCACGCAAGGATTTGCATCGCACCCGGTGTCGTCGCCCTTGTACTGGCCGCCCTCGTCTGCGCAAACTTCCGCGGTGGCCACAAAGCACATGCACGTATCGACGTCGCCTGCCTCGCAACAAGCGCCCTCGACGGGCGCCTCACACAGTTCGCCGCACAGCGCCTCGGCCGCGTCCACACAGAAGCTGTCCCAATTATTGAGAGGATCGCAACAGAACGGATCCTGAGCACAGACGAGGGCCTCGCAGGCTTCGTCGTCGCAACCCGGCGTACCGTGCGGGATGCAGCAGTCGCTCTCCACAGGAGCACAGGGATTCGGATCGCACACTTCCTCATCGCCCTGATACTCACCGCCGCCGTCAATGCAATCCGCCTCCGTGGTCACGCTGCACGTCTCACCGTCGCAGCAGGCTCCTTCCGCGGAAGGCGCCTCACACAGCTCGCCGCACAGCGCCACGGCCTGGTTCACACAGAGGAAGTCCCAGATCTTGAGAGGATCGCAACAGAACGGATCCTGACCACAGACGAGGGCCTCGCAGGCTTCGTCGTCGCAACCCGGTGTGGGGTGCGGGATGCAGCAGTCGCTCTCCGCCGGTGGGACACATTCGTCGTTGTCCTCATCGCAGGTATCGCCCGCTTCACAGGGGTCTGTGCCCGGCTGGCAAGTCCCGCTGGGAACGTCGCACGTCTCCGCACCGTTGCAGAACGCACCGTCGTCGCAGTCGCCGTCATCGGCGCACTCCGCTGGCTCGATACATTCGTCGTTCTCTTCGTCGCAGGTTTCTCCAGCGCCACAAGGATTCACACCTGCCTGACAATTTCCACTGGGAACGTTGCACGTCTCCACACCGTTGCAAAACGCACCGTCGTCGCAGTCGCCGTCATCGGTGCATTCCTTCGGCTGGATGTCCTCGCAGTGGCACGGCAGCCAGAGCTTCTCGACTGCATCTTCATCGTCGCCAACCTCCCACCGGGCGCGAATCACGTCCGGCACCAGGCTGTAGATTCCATTGCTTGTATACGTGAAGCTGACCTTGCCGTTTGCGTCCGTGGTGCAATCGGCGTTCACGCTGCATGTGCCGACGACACCCATGTTCGGGCCGGACTCGATCACGAATACGATCGTGGCACCCGAGATCGGGTCGAATGGCGGCTCCGCTTCGACTAGTGTCGCCGTGACGGTGTGCGTATCGTCCTGCGGCAGGAAATTGGTCGCCGAGGTCGGCGTCAAAATCAACTGCCCATCAATGATGACCTGGAAGCCGCCCAACATCAACGGAGCACCGTCACTCTCATCGGGATCGTCCTCGCGGATCAGCACTTCCAGGCCCAGGAATCCCTCGGGCCCGGTGAAGATCGTGTGATAACGTGGGAGC